>NZ_CP122459.1 GCF_032598905.1 Streptomyces sp. 11x1
CACGCGTCATCGTGCAGGGCCGGTTGAAGCAGCGGTCCTACGAGGACCGGGAAGGCGTGAAGCGCACCGTGTTCGAGCTGGACGTCGAAGAGGTCGGCGCCGCGCTGTCGAACGCCACGGTGAAGGTCACCAAGACGAGCCGGACGGCAGCGAGCGGCCCGGCCCGCGGCGGTGACCAGTGGAACACCGGGGCGGGCGGGGCCGACCCGCCGCCGTTCTAAGGCTGTGCCGCCTGGTCGCTGTGCCAGGCAGGCGGAATGGTCAGCAACTCCGCCCCCGCCTCCGAGTCCTCGACCGGCACGGGGGCGCTGTCGTCTGCCGTAGGCGTCCGGTCGTTGGCCAAGCCCTCGTTGACGTCCTGGCCCTGATCCTCGTCCTGGGGCTGTTCCGGGTCGACGGGCGGGTCCTCGAGCACGGGCTCCGTGTCCGGCGTCGTCGGCTCGATCTCAACCGGGGCCGGCTCCTCTGTAGCAGGAGGTGGGGCGGCCGGCGACGACACCGGGACGGTGGGCTCCGGCTGCGGCGGCGTCGCGGGAGTCGTGGGCGCGGTCGGTTCCTCCGGCTGTGGAGTCAGGGAAGCGGTCGGCGGCTTCTCGACGGGCGCAGACGGCATCGTGGGGCTGGGCGTCACCGCGATGTCCGTCCCCGGTACGGCGGGGACCACGGGGCTCGTCTCAAGCCTGCCGACCTGCAGCACCTCTTCGGGCCTGGAAGGGGCCGTGACGACCACGGTCGTCGCGTCCTCGTCCAACCCTGGGATCTCGTGGACGGGCAAACCCGTGTCCGCCGGATCGACGCCCATGACGATGCTGACCGCCACCAGGGTGCCCATCTCCCGCAGGGTGTTCGCCTGCTCCAGGGTGGGCGGTTTCGCCGGGTCGATCCCCAGGGTGCCGAGTGCCAGCACGGCCAGGCGGCGCGGCATCGGAGTGGCCTGCACCGTCTCTACGTGCCCGCCTGTCTCCGAGTGTTCCATGCGTTGGTGCCCGCGGGCGGCCACCGTACGGTGTCGGCTCACGGCCGGTGCCTCGACGTGCACGGCGGTGCTGGTCGCCAAGAGGGAGGTTGCCTTCTTGCTGGTCTTACTGCTCTTGGCGTGCTTCGGCTGGTGAGGCTTGGGGCGTGCCAACTCCGCTGCTGCCAAGGTGACGTGCTCGGCGTTGCCTGCGTGGCGGCCGCTGGCCCGCGATTCCAGGGCAGTACTCGGCTCGTCCTGGTCCTTCAGCAACTTCAGGTACTCGTTCAGGCGCTTGGTGTCGTTGCCCCACAAGGCGTATCGCCCGTACTGCACGAGGTTGCGGACGCTCTCTCGCATCCCGTCCTCATGCACCCACAGCGTCGCGGCGGCTCCGTTGGAGAACACCCGCAGCCCGATGTGCTTGTCGCCTTCGTCGTAGGTGAAGCTGAACTGAGTCCAATCGGAGCCGACGGACGCCTCGGAGTACATCACCTTGCCGTCGACGTCGACGCACTTCGCTTCGAGCGGCCCAGCGGGTGTGCACGCCATCTCGCCGTCGCTGGCGAAGTCCTTGAAAGCGGCCGACGCGTACGGCTGGGCGTCCGCCAGTTCGATCCCGTCAGTGGTGCCGGGGGACGTCTGAGGGACCCCCTGCTGACCCGCCAACTGGTAGCCCGCGCCGAGGGCTGCCACCGCGGCGATGGCGGTCACTGTCCAGCGCGGGAGGAGCCGTAGGTGACGGGCTGGCTTCGCTCCGGGCTCGGCTGAGGGCTGCTTCTTTCGAACGGGCCGAGCGGGGCGTACCGACGGCTCGACTATGAGCTCGGACGCGTCCTTTTCACCCCATACAGCGGCTTCGGGGTGGTGAAAGCGGACGATGGCCCGCGCCTGCTCCTCGGTGATCTCCATGGCGTCCCGGACGCCTTCGACCGCGGAGGGGAAGGACTGGATCCGGCGGATCAGCAGAACGGGCTCGCCGGCTTCATCTTCGAAGTAGAGCGCGTCCGCCGACGACTTGAGGTCGGTGACGTGTACTCGTATGCCCGAAGCCGGATCAACGTCGGCCAAGGGGTCGTTCACATGTGTCCTTGCGAGCGTTCGTCCTGCTTGGCCTTCGCAATGTCGTCAAGGACGCTCTGCTCGTCGAGCGCGTCGATCGACGAGACGGCGCGGACGGTGCGCCCGTCCGCGGTGGTGATGACGACGGCGCTGCCGCCGACGGCAAGGCCGTCGCGGCTACCAGCGTCAGCGGAGGCTGCTTTGCGAGCAGAGCGCAGACGGCGGAGCTGGGCGAGCGAGGCCCTCTCGACGCGGGCGGCCGCCTCATCTGATATGGAAGGCGCCGGCGCGAGGGCAGCGGCCGCGAGGACGGCCCGGAAGGTCTGGCTGTCGTGCGGGGTGGGGACCTCGCCGTCAAGGCAGCGCGCCAGACGTGTGGCGGCGCTAGCGGGTACGAGCATGCTCGACCTTCTCCCTCAATGTGTTGGTCTCCCCCGGCCCGGAGATCACGCGGTGAGCTCCTGCGGCAACCGTCAGAAGGTACTCGACAACTGGCTTCCCTGACGATGGTGAGGGAATGACCGCAGCGAGCTTCGACAGTCCACGGTGCTGCAAAGTCCGGATATTACCTTCCCTCTTGCCCAGCTTTACAGCTACCTCACCTGTAGACAGACCCTCGAAAAACCGCAGCTTGAGGACGTCCTGCTGCCCCTGCGGCAGGGTGGCGAGCAACTGGGCAACGGCTTCGGCGACTTGGCGGGTTTCCGCTGCGTCTTCTGGCCCCATTTGTTCGCTGGCACGGTCCAGCATGAGCATGTCCGCGGTCAGGTGGTCGTTCGCTCGGACCTTGCATCGGCGCAGGTAGTCGGTGTGGACGCTGCCAGCGATCGAGAAGAGCCAGGCCAGGAAGCTGCCGTTCTCCCGGGGTGTGTACCGGTCGGCGTACAGGTGGCGGAGTGCCTTGAACCAGATCTCTTGGAGCAACTCCTCACGGATGTGTTCGTTCGATTCCCGGCGCGCGAGCCAGGCCGTGAGTCTGGGGAGGGTGAGGCGGTACAGGTGCCTGTAGGCGCCGTCGACTGCATGGTCGTCGTCGCTTTCCAGCATCACGGAGACCAGCCGTTCGACTTCTCCCGCGATGTCCTCCGCCGTCCGAGTGCCCGGCGTTCCCGTGTTCACCCCGTGCCGCCCCCCTGTAATTCGAGCATCTGTTTGTCTCGCGTGCATCTCGCGGCAGATTGCGCCTCAGATCCAGCGAGGAGAGAGCGGAACTCGACATTCCACCCCATTCGCACTGTACGCTTCCGCTGAATCGCACCAATCAGCCGGGGTCGCACAGCGACCGACTCCGCTCACGAGAAGAGGAGCCTCATGCCCACAACGCCCCCCAAGCCGAAGCCCCCAGCCCGTTTCGTGCTCTCACGGATGCCGCAAGGGTCGTGGCTGTCGCTCACCGACATGGCCGCGGTCCTCACCCGCGCCGGCGTCGACCACGACCCGGACTACATCGAGTCGGTGGTGCGCAGCCTCCAGCGCCGCGGGCAGTTGCGGACCAACGCCCTTAACCAGGTGATGCGGCCCGAGAGACGGGCGACGGCCTGACCTCCAGCCGCCCGTGCTCGCCGCGATGCCTGCTCAGCCCCACGCGGAGTCGGCCGGCATCAACACCTGCACATCGGGCTCGACGGCCGGGGGCGGTTCCTCTGCCGTGGTGCCGTCTTCGGCCACCACATGCCGCCCCCACGCAGAATCAGCGCGGCTGTGACCGTCCTGCGCCGAGTTCGCGAGAGCGGCACCGGCAAAGGCGAGGGAGCAGGCGAGAAGCAGCGACGATGCGATCGTGCTGAGCTTCATACGCGACGTGATCATGGTCTGTGGTTCCCCTTTGATTTATGCAGGGACGACCGCTGCGCCCGCTCCCCGGTCGGCGTCCGGCCCTTTATGACTCAGTCGACCCAGAACCGTGCAAGATCAATTTCCGCTGTGGCACGTTGCTCGGCCACGTTGACGGAATTTGCACTGAGATCCGTAGTTAAGGATCAACACGAACACGCTGGACGTTGCCAAAGGCAAGTGCAAGTTCAAACCGGTTACCGAAACCCGTAATTCCGATTTCCGAAGGCGCAACAGTGTCCGAACAGTCTGATAGCGCAGCACAGGCCAACAAACCGGGCCTTTCTGAGCAGGCCCTCCGGTCGCTCAAGCACATCGTCGACGACGAGCCGATAGCCGACGGCGATCACGGTTTACAGGAACTCGTCGACATGCACGCGGTTGTGCCCAACACTCATAGCCCGGGGCACTGGATCCTGCTCGACCCGCAGCAAACTGCACACAACCTGTTGTGGAACGGCATCACGGAGGTAACTGGCATCCTCAACCGCCTCGCCAAGGTGCCTAAGATCACCGAAGTGCTGGCCGTGGAGCACGACCGCGGTAAGTGGCGCGACGGTGTTGGCAGCAAGTACTTCGACGACCCCGACCAGATCAACGCACAACTCGACAAGATCATGGCAGGGGCAACCGAAGAGCTGTTGACTGCACAGCCCCGCAAGAGGTCAAAGTCTCTGCTCACGATGGCAATGCCCCGAGACGTCGCCCTGCTCGAACGCGGATGCACCATGCGCACGTTGTACCCCTACAGCGCCAGGGTCGGAGTCGTGGAACCGAAGTGGATGAGGCAGATGGCCAAACAGGGCGCCGCCGTACGCACGCTCTCCATCCCATTCCCCCGCATGATCATCGTCGACCGGAGGCACGCGTTCATTGAGGATCTGGTCATCGATGGCGCACCACCGAACGCGGGTTGGTACGTGACCGACCGGCCCGTCGTCGAGTGGATCTCAATGATCTTTGACCTCTACTGGGCCCGCGCCGATACCTGGTCGCAGCCCCTGGACCACTCTGGCCACGTCACCAGCCCGATTCAGCGGGCCATCCTCCGGGAGCTAGTGGCTGGCTTCGACCAGAAGCAGATCGCGGGGCGCCTGCAGATCAGCGACAAGACTTTGTCCAACCATCTCGTCGATTTGCGCACCAAGCTGGGGCTGCGCACCACGTACCAGCTCATGCACTGGTGGGCAACGTCGCAGGAGAACTCGTCGGTTCTCGAACTTCGGCCTGGGGAGGAGCCTCCCAACTTTCCTGGTCCGTAGAGGCACTGATCGACGGAGCTTCTCGCGCCTTGTTCTGGTTCATCGCGCACAACGCGGCAGAGGGCTCTGAGCCCCCAACCCCCCGCCGGCCCCGTGGCGCTGGACCCGCGCCTGACTTCGGCGCAAGCGCCTCAATCCCGAACCTACTGCCTTCGCTTCGCCGGATGCCGGGCGCGCAGGCCTGAAGTGGTGCAGACCGCAAGGAGGAGGCGTGGTTGCTCCCTCGAAGTGGTTGCTGGAGGCATACGCGCGCCTGATTCCTTCGGCTGACTGCGCCGTCGTGGCTGACTTTCGGTGGCTGAGGTCCAAGAGGGGCAGCAACGAGAGCACAGGTGGGAGATGAAGCTGCAGGTGACCACACAGGGCCCCGGCGCTCGGCAGCGCGAGCGGTGCGCGCAACTACGAGACGGGTTCGCGCTGGCGAGCGCCGGGGGAGCGGGGTCCAGGGGCCGGCGAAGGCCCCTGGTACCACCGGGCTCTGTGCGGCGCCGTTTGTGCTTGCGTTAGAGCGGGGGGTCAGGTATCACGCGCGCGCGCACGATATAAGAAGTGAGGCTCTGCAAAGTACCTGGCCAGAGGCTTGTTACTTGCTAGTAAGGTACGCCAGAGGCAACCTTCGAGCCGTTTGACGTTGCCCCTGACGCCACAACAGAAGCCTGAATGCAACGTATAGTTGCACAACTTCCAGGCCTGCCCCGAGCGTTCATGTCGGGCACACGATGAAGCTCAAGCTGTAGACATACCGATTCACCGACTCCTCGACGTACGTCAGGGGCTACCTTCGACACGCCGAGTGCCACTATTCATTGCACTTGTGCCGTCTATAGTTGCCTCCGGTAGTAGGGTGCTCCTCGTCTGGTATTCGATCTTGAGGAGCGTATGACCCCGTGTCAGCACAACCCTCT
Organism: Streptomyces sp. 11x1; assembly: GCF_032598905.1. Classification (NCBI taxonomy): domain Bacteria; kingdom Bacillati; phylum Actinomycetota; class Actinomycetes; order Kitasatosporales; family Streptomycetaceae; genus Streptomyces; species Streptomyces sp. 11x1. The sequence goes on from NZ_CP122459.1 coordinate 6,018, forward strand.
GAGGACCCGCGTCGCCAGCGGGCACCCTCCGGGGAGCCCGCGCCGTCGAAGCGGACCGCGCCAGCTCCCAGTGACTACCGTCGTTCCCGCCGTCCCCGGCCGAAGCCGGTCACTGTCGTCAAGCTGCCCGAGGGGCACAGAGCGATCGTCGAACGGAACCCCACCAGCGTGGGGTTCATCGGCGGCGGCTTCAGCATGGACAGCCTGGAATTCCTCAAGTGGATGGCCGTCTACTTTCACGACGACATCGCGGCTCTACGAGTCCTGCTCTTCCTCATGGGGACACAGGAACCCGGAGGCACCATCAGGGCCACGCAGAGGGAGATCGCTTCAGGCCTGCAACTGAACCGCGTGCACGTCAACCGGGCGATGGGGCGGGTATACGCCCTGGGCCTGGTGCACATGGTCGACCGCGGCGTCTATCAGCTCAACCCCCAAGCATCGCTCCGGGGTGGCACCATCGAGGTAGAAGAAGCTGGTCGCCCGGCTCACCGGAAACCGGCGACCAGGAGGGTCGACCAGTTGGAGCTGATCGCGGACCTCGACGAGGACCCCACGATCCCCACCGAGTTCAAACAGCTCATGCTGCCGGGTAGGGAGCCACGGCAGCCGAAGGCGGAGGGATAGATGACAGCACAGCCGGTCGAAGAACACGCACCCGCACCCGATCTCTGGGTATCCCCCAACGTGTTCGCGTTCGTCCCAAGCGTGCCCGGCCCCGCGCTGCGGGTCCTGCTCTTCCTGCTGGGAGCCCAAGAGCCGGGAGGGCGCATCGTCATCACCCAGCAGGCCATTGCCGATGCGGTCGGCCTCCAGCGCTCGGCGGTCGGTCTCGCACTGCAGCACCTGCAGTTCGCCCGCATGGTCACCATGCTCCAGCGGGGCGTCTACACCCTGCACCCGCAGATCGCGGCGTTCAGCACGCCGGCTGAGGCTGACGAAGCGGTCCGCCGTCTGGGCGCGGAAGACTACCTCGATGTCGACGACTTCGAGGAGCGTTACCAGGACACGGTGGCTGCCCACCAGGAGGAGCTGAAGCGGAAGGCCGAGGTGCGCCAAGCCCCGCCCAAGCCTCCCACCGACCTCGCGGCGCACCGCCGCAGGCGTGGGAGGCCGTAGCTCAGCTCACTGACGAAACCACGTAGGGCCCCCGCATCAGCGGGGGCCCTACGTGTGTCTGGTATTCGTTAAGAGTCTAACCGGCTGGAGTCCGTCCCCGCCAGTCAGCCGTGATCATGCTGCAGCCACGCCCATCACGGGGATAATCTCGGCGGCGGCCCACATGACGCGCTTCCCATTGTCGGTTGAGTAGGAACCGGCGTCGGCGCTGATCAAGTCCACCAGCCTGCGGCCAGCGCCTGGAACCATGCATGCGCCCCCGCATCGGTCGAGGGCCTCAACCGACACGTACAAGTGCTCGCCGTCGATCCGCAGTTCGCACGTCATCTTCCCTTTGACGGCATGCAGCAGGTGCTTCACGAACTCGCCTGCTGTTACTGCGGCCCAGTCCACAAGAGAATCCGCGGGGCTGAGCTCCGGGAGCAGCAGGTCCATCACCTCGCGGACTTGATCTGAGCAGCCCCGCGCGCAGTCCGGCCCTGGAGAGAAAGTGAACCGCGTCCGCCGAACCACTGAGCTGGCTTCGGGTAGGCGGCCTTCGCCTGCTGTGGGGTGCTCAAGTTCCCGTGCGGTGGGCAGGTCGGTTGCGCGAACCCGCTGATGGCCTTGCTGGTCCGGAATGATCACGGGTTCCCCCTGGGGCGAGGCTGGAGCGCGACTGTCCCGGACGCCCCAGCGGTCAGCACGGCTACGAAGTGGCCTGCTATCGCGGCGGCTGAGGTCGCCAGAAGGGTCTCCAGGTTGTGCGCGCGGTACTTCATAGAGCCGTTCTCTCGTGACCTCGGCAGTGTCTGCCAGTCAGGGGGCGGTGACGGTACGCACGTTCCCGAGCGGATCTTGCTTCGGACGGTCCACTAGTGTCAAGAATCTTTGTGGGTTAGGCAAGTATCCTTGGCTAACTGGCAAGTAATGTTGCGGAATCGCCAAGTTTCGTTGCTGATCGTCTCGGCGGCACCGTACGCTTCACCCGCCAACCATGACCCCGCCTTCGACCACCGGGAGTACAGGTGGGAAATCTCCCGTCCCTGTCCAGCACCCTCGACCGCATCGACAGACTCCTGCAGAAGAAGCAGGCCGACAGGGACGAGGAGTTGAATGTCGACGACCTGGCCTACAGGACAGCTCTCCCGAAAGACACCGTCCAGGCCCTGCTCAACCGGGAGTCAGCGCCAGAAGACGAGCTGGAACAACGCGTGTGTGCACGCATAGCAGCTGTCGGCACGGCCTACATCGAGACCACCGGCAAGCGGGCCGCCGACGTCCGCCGAGAGATCGCCGCCACGGTGGGACGCTCTCCCGAGTGGGCGCGGCTGCTCCTTGCCGGCCAGAGCATGCCGAGCGTGCCGAACTTCGTGGCAGTGCGTGGGTACCTGCAGAAGGGCCTGCCCTTCGAGATCGACGAGAAGTTCTTCACTGCGCCTGCGGATGAGGCCCTCTCCAGGGCGCTGCAACCTGTCATTGAGTGCCTCGGCGGCCACGATCCGCTGGAAGCCGTCCTGGCCGAGCTGCAGGTCCGCAGCGTCGACCACCGGGCGGCAGACATGTCGACCCGGCAGCGAGTAGCGCTGGCCGAGTTCATCCGCGCAGTGGTGACCCCCGACGAGGCGGAACGGTAATGGCCAAGCGCAGCCAGATGAAGAAGTTCCTCAACGCGCTGACCGCCGCGGCCTCCGACCGCCTGAGCCGGCCGACAGAACCCCAGGTTCTAATGCGGGCGTTGTGCTCGATCATGAGTGAGCGGCTGGACAGGCCGGTCGACCTGAAGATCGTGGCGTTCCCGCATGCCTCCGGAGCCTCCGGCCTCACGATCAACTTCGAAGACGGCCGGGCCCTGGTCCTCGTCGAGGAGCGGACCGACTCTGAACACCAGCTCGTCATCCTCGGACACGAGCTGTGGCACCTGCAGCACGGCCACTGCGGACATGCCGCCGACGGTCTAATCGTCGCCGCCCGCGCGCTCGCTGCCGACGATGAGCTGCCCTGGGACAAGCTGTTCTCCATGGTGGCCCGGTCCCCCTCCCACAACACTGACGAAGCAGACGCTGACGACTTCGGCTTGCTGCTGTCTGTGAAGTTCAGGCACTGGCTGACCGGGCCCTACGCCAGCGGCCCCGTCACCCAAGCCACCGTAGAGGGTCGAATAGGCGCCTGCCTCAACCCGCGCACTGGACTGTGATCCGTGGACCTGAGCTCCCTGCACATCCCCTACACGCTGCCCATCGTCCTGCTCATCCTGGCGTTCATCGTCAAGTTCCCCACGTTCATGCGGGCCTGGCGTGACACCGACGTCCGGGCAACTGTGCTGCTGCTGTTCCTCGCCGTCGCGGTATTCTTCTCTATCACGCCGGCCAACATTGAGCGGATCAACGACGCCACCGGGGTGCCGAACTTCGCGGCCCCCCTCGCGTACAGCCTGCTGACGGCCTTCTTCGCCTCCTGCCTGACGATGACGATCAGCTGGAAGGAAGAACCCTCCGCGCGCCGCCTGCGCGTGCTCCGCAGCATCTGGGCGATCTACGCCAGCATCATCGCTGCACTCTGGATCACGTTCTCGCTCGCCGAAGTCCCCGACGAGCGGATCTACGACATCGACACCTACTACGCGAACACGCCGTGGATGCGGGAGCACATCCTGCTCTACCTCATGGCGCACATGGTGTCCGGCGTGGTCGCCGCAGGCATGATCTGGACGTGGATCGGTAAGGTCGCCGCCCCCTGGCTCCGCACCGGTCTCGTCTTCCTGCAGCTCGGCTACTCGTTCGGCCTGCTGTTCGACCTCGCCAAGTTCACAGCGATCGGTGCGCGCTGGGCAGACAGCGACTGGGACTTCCTCAGCACCAACCTTGCCCCGCCGTTCGCGCTCCTGGACGCCGTCCTCGTCGCGCTCGGATTCATCCTGCCCCAGATCGGTCCTCCCCTGACCGACTGGTGCCGCGACCTGGTCACCTTCTGGCGACTGAGGCCACTCTGGCGAACACTGCGCCCTCTCAACCTGTCGCCCGCAGCCGTACACATCCGGATCACCGACACCCTGTCCCGCCGCGTGATGCACCGCAAGAAGGACATCCACGACGGCCTGTTGCGTCTCGGCCCCTACTACGACGACACGCTGCGCGCCCATGTTCACCAGGCAGCCGCCCAGGCCGGCAACGGCCAGGACCGCGCCGACGCCGTAGCGCGTGCTGCTGCCCTCCTCACCGCCATCGACGAGTACCGACAAGCCCCCGACGAGGAGAGCGGAGAAGCGCGGGCCATGCCGAACGATCTCCCCACGCTCATCTCCATGGCCCGCGGCCTGCGCCGCAGGCGGACCGTAGACGCCCTCCGCCACCAGGCGGCAAGCCGAGAAAGCGCAACCCAACGTGCCTGACACTCCCAACGGCCGCAGCTCCGCCGTCGTCATAGGCGGCGGGATGACCGGAATGCTGACAGCCTCCGTCCTCGCCCGCTTCGCCGACGTCACCGTCATCGAACGCGACGAACTGCCCATCGAACCGGAACCACGCAAGGGTCTCCCTCAGGCTCGGCACGCCCACCTCCTGTGGGCCGGCGGGGTCGCCGCCCTCGAACAGCTCATCCCCGGCATCGGTGACAAGCTCGTCGAGAAGGGCGCATGGCGTGCCGGAATCATGAACGACCTGGTCTCCAAAGCACCGTCCGGGCAGTGGTTCCGACGCTTCACCACGCCCACCGTCAACCTCGTATGCTCCCGGGACCTCCTCGACGCCACCGTCCGTAAAGAGGTCCTCCGAGACGAGCGCATCACCGTGCGCGGACGAGCCGCGGTAGTCGGCCTGCAGGGCACGGCATCCCGCATCACCGGCGTTGTAGCCCACATCGACGGCGCCATCCAGTCAATCCCGGCCCACATCGTCGTGGACGCCAGCGGCCGCAGCAGCCGCGCGACCGTGTGGCTGAAGGAGCTCGGTATCCCGCCGGTGACCGAACGGACCGTCGACGCCGGCGTCGTCTACGCCAGCCGCCTGTTCAAAGCACCCGGCTCCACCGGCGACAAGTTCCCCATCGTCAACGTGCAGGCCGACCCGAGCCAGGCCCCAGGACGAGGCGGCATCATCCTGCCGATCGAGGATGGCCGCTGGCTCGTCACCCTCTCCGGCACCCGCGGTGGCGAACCGACCACCGACCCCGACGCCTTCGTCACCTTCGCCAAGAGCCTCAGCCACCCGATCATCGGCGAACTCATCGAGCACGCCGAACCGCTGACCGACCCGGTGCTCTCCCGCAGCACCGCCAACACCCGCCGCTACTTCGAGAAAGCGGCCAAGTGGCCGGAAGGATTCGTCGTAGTCGGTGACGCCGTCGCCGCCTACAACCCGGTCTACGGCCACGGACTCAGCGCGTCAGCCCAGTGCGCGGTCGCCATCGACGAGGTAGTGCACAACCACGGCCTCCACTCCGCCGACCTATCCCGACGCCTCCAGAAGGCCGTAGCCCGGCCCGTGGGCAACGCGTGGAACCTCGCTGTCGGCCAGGACGTGCTCTACCCCGGCGCCACTGCGGAAGGCCCCACCGCCGCCGACCGATTCGGCTCCGCGCTCGTCGACCGGGCCGTAGACGCGGGCGCGCGCAGCCCGCACGCCCAGCGCTACCTGCTGGGGGTCATGAGCATGCAGAAGCCGCCAACGCACCTGTTCTCCCCCGGCATGATCTACCAGATGTTCTGGGGCAAGAAGCGCCCTCACCTCGATGGCCCTCCGCTCGCCACGACCGAGCGAGAAGCGCTCAGCGGCTAAAGGAAGAGGGGCCCCAGGATCACCTGGGGCCCCTCTCTGCAGCAGGGGTCAGAACGTGCGACCGTCCTCGGACGCCAGGATGCACCGCAGCTCCTCCGCAGCGCTTTCCGGCAGACCCAAGGAAGCGGCCTGCTCCTGGATGCGCTCCAGCTTCCGCTCAGCGACGCCGACGCGGGTTCCGAAGTGGTTGCGCACGTTGGCGCCGTACTCGTTGGCCTGGTGGTACTGCCGGAGCCACTGGACCAGCGGGGCCGCGATCTCGTCGGCGATCTTGTTGGCCTGCTCCTCGGAAGTGTCCGCCGGCAGAAGCACCCCGACGAGGCGGTGCGCCACCTCTCGCGCAGCGTCCTTGGCTCGGGCTTCCAGAAGGTCGCGGCCGGTCAGCGTCAGGTCGTCCGACAGCCTCTTGGACCCCGCGACCATCGCGGCGAGCAGCGGCGCGATGGTCGGCTGGCTCTGTTGGCCCGGCTCACCCCGTTGAAGGGCACCATCGATCATCCCACGGGCCTCCAGCAGGAGCATGCGCACGCCCACGGACGCGCCGTCCTCGGCGAGCCGCTCCGCGCGCTCCACGGTCTCCGCGATGGACGTGTAGTCGGTACTCATGGGTTCCTCTCCCGTAGGGGATGCAAGAAGGGCCGGGCGACGGGCGCCGCCCGGCAGAGGTCGGCTGGTGCTCACCCGGCGCCGAGCGCGATCAGGGCCTCGTGCATCGCCCGGTTGTATCGGGCGTCCTCGAGGGCGTGGTGTTCGGTGCTCTCCTGCTTCGGCATGGCCGGGTTGCCGGCGCGCACGCGCAGCGCTTTCAGGTCCTCCGCCCACGTCGGGATGGTGTCGGGCATCCGGTTCCAGTCGTGGCCCCAGAAAGCGTGAAGCCGCAGTACGTCCTGCGCGCCATGGTTGGCGTACAGAATCTTGTCCGGTCGGGCGTCGGCCGCGAAGTACGCCTCCAGGTCGCGGCGGATCTCGTGCTCGGTCTTCACCGACGGGTGCGCTCGATCAAGGTCCCCGTCGACGGTGAGCGGCAGGTACGGCCACACGTGCTCTCGGAGGAACGGGTTCTCGCGGACGGCATCGACGGACATGTCGGCGTTGACGGCGTAGTAGTCACGGCCGGCGTCGTCGTGGAGTCCGACCGACACGGTGCCGGGCACGCTCGGGAACCTCGGCAGGAACTCCTTGTCGAGGTAGATCCGGCGGGAGAACCGCAGCCGATTGGGCAGCGGGTGCTTCTCCTGCCTCCAGCCGGGGACGAGCAGTCCCATGTCGAAACCGACCTCGACGATGTGCGGAGTGCACCGGTCATCGCGGGACGACGCCATCGCCAGGTTCACGGCTGGCCCGAGATGCAGTGCGGTGTTCGTGAACGCATGCGTCTGGTGCAGTTGCACATCGGTCCCGCGGTTGGTCGTCTCGATGCCGGTGACCCGCGCGAAGCGCACCAACTCGTACTTCGGACGGTGGGTGAAGTTCGGGCGCTCGGGAAGAACGGCGGCGCCGATCAGCAGGACGTCGCCGACCCCCATGCGTGCCAGGTCGTGCGTCTGGTTCCACGTGCTCCCCTTCTCCCACGACCAGGAGGTGAGCGGGGCTGTGTCCATGAGCCGGGTGAACGGGTCTCCGGTGATCGGGCGGACGTAGTTGGCGAATATGCGGGTCATCGAGTGTTCTCCTCGGATAGGGCCCGCCGGGCGGGCGCACGGTGGGCGGGATTGCGGGGGTCAGATGCCGAGCACTGCATGGTGAGGTGCTCGTTGTGCGGGGGCCGGACGCTTCCGGCCCCCGCAGGTCGTCAGGCAGCGGACGCTGCGATGCGGTCGGCGATGGCGCGGGCGGCGGCCGCCGAGTCGGTGGCGCAGTCGACGGGGGCGCCGTCAGCGGTGCCGTCGTAGAATTCCTCGACGGGGGTGCCGTCGCTGTCGCACAGCCACGCGTGCCAACCGCTGTGCTCGTCCGGGGCGTGGTCGACGTCCGGCGCGCTGTCGGCGATCTTGATGTTCAGCCCGTCCATCACCTCGTCGTTCGGGGTGCCGGGCGTCAGCGCGACGGCATAGCTCAGCAGGTCGCGCACGGCGTGCACTCCGGCCTCCGCGAGCGCGGCCAGGAGGAGCGTGCCGGCAGTCTCGGCGGGCTTGGTCAGCCACTCGGCGAACGTCACGGCCGTGGCCGCGCTGTCGGTGCGCGCGCCGTCGCCCTCGGGGCCCCACATCTGCAACTCATCCGCGCCGACGTAGACGGTCAGGCACCACGAGGAGTCGTGCATCCATGCTGGGTGCGTTGCCGAGTGCTGCCACTTCTTGCCGAACGGACGGTAGAACACGGCCTCCACGGGCCCCGCCCGGTAGACGACCTGGTCGCCGTGCTCGCTGTCCTCGATCTCCGCCGTGACGTCCCACTTCGCGAGCTCCGCGATCAGGATGTTGGCCGCGGGCGTCTCGTCGACCTCCGGCAAACTCATGAGGCGCCGCCCCAAGTTGGTGATGTAGGCCGTGCCGTTCGGGTCCGGGCGGCCGTGGTCGTTGAGCAGCTGCACGAATCCGTCGTTGACCAAAGCCGTCAGGGTCGGCCACGGCACCGAGGAAGCGAGCGAGCCCCGCGTGTCGACTGCGTCCAGCGCGGCCCGCTTGGCGTCCGTGAGCAGGGCCATGCGGCCGCGCTTGGTCAGGCGGAAGTGAGTGAAACCCTGGTATCCGGCGGCTATCGCCAGTCCAGCCGGCCGCCCGTCGGCGGTGTGGGCGGCGATCCATCGCTCGGCACGCATCACGTCCAGGGAGCGGCCGTTGGTGTCTCCGGGGAGCCGGTAGTGGGGCGCGGACAGAGCTTCGAGCATCTTCTTCCGCTGGTAGGCGGTGGGCTCCTTGCCGGCCTTGACGGTGACCCGGCGGGCGGCGGTGGCGGTGGTCATGGTGGTGTGCTCCAAGGGGCGTGTACGGGCGGGTGGTCAGTAGTGGCGCGGCACGAGCGTCATGACGACGCGGTCGGTGATCGGCGTGAGCGGCGTCGGGGCGCCGTCGTCGGTGATGCAGCCGTACGCGCGGAGGGTGGAGGGCACGTCGATGCCCGGGAAGTCCTTCACCGCCTCCTCGAACCGGAGGGGCGCGAAGGTGGCCAGGCTCCACACCCACGTGATGTGGCCGCCGCGCTCGGGGTCGGGCACCCGCACGGAGATGGCGCCCTTCGGCTTGGGCGTGGTGAGCAGCCGGGCGAGGTAGTCGAGCAGCGTCCCAAGGTCCTTCGGGTCGAAGTCGATGGGGTCCCTCTCCGGGACGTCCTCGGCGTGACGCGTCTCGACGCTGGTGCCACCGGCGACGGTGAACGCGGAACCGTTCGTGTTGTGCACGGTGATGGCCATCTCGTCGTCACCGGCGTAGGCGACGTCCATCGCGGAAGCGAGCAGGGATGCGGCTCGGGCGCTGCTGGACATGGGTGATTGCTCCTCATGCTGGAGTGGGCGGGATGGTGCGCGGCGGGGCGGCGTAGCGTCGCGGCCCCGCCGGCGGATCGGTCAGTTCTGCGGGGCGGTGAGCCAGTTGGCGATGTACTCGACGACCGGGTCGACCTCGGGGGCGGGAGCGGTGAAGGCGAGGCGCTCCCTGCCGGTGCCGTCGCCGACGACGACGCGCCAGGAGTCGAAGCGGCTTTCGATGGGCCGGTCCACCGACGCGTCGTCGGTCTGTTCGGTGTAGACGTAGAGCGAGACGTACGGGCGGGAGTAGTCCACGTCAGTGGCGGTTTGGTCGGAGCTGATGTCCAGCCACGTGTTCGTGCCGGCGCCGATCAGGGGCTCGTCCATGAACTCGGCGGTGATGTCCCGCTCGGCGAGCGCCGCGGTGATGATCTCGGCAGCCGTGGCGGTGGTGGGAAGGTCGAGGGAAGGCATGGGTCGCCTCTCGGGGCGGGCCGGGCGCGGTGGTTGGGCCGCGCCCGGCGGACTGGCTGTGGTTACGCGCGGGGGGCGGCGGCGACGATGGTGACGATGCGGTCCAGCCCGACCCACGACGTCACGTTGACGTCGACGGTGGCGGGGCGTCCGGCGCGGCCGGTGGTCACGGTGACGTGCACGTCGTCGACGTTCAGGTCGGCGCGCTCGACGGCTCCCGTGTCCTGGTCCGTCAGGGTCTCGGAGAGCCACAGTGCGGGTGCGGCCGTGATGAGCGGCTGCGCGGCCCTACCGGCGCCGTCGGCTTCCCCGGCGGGGTGACCGACCGTTGCCGCGACCACGATCGGTGTCGCGGTCTCGACCGACAGGTTCCGGAAGCGCAGGTGCACCAGGGCTCGCACGTGCTGCCCGGTGCGCGTGCGGCCGATCGACAGGGAGCCGTACCCATTACCGGCAAGGGGCCAGTCGACACACGCGGATCGGTCGCGCCACCGGGCGGTGCGCGGCTCGGCGATGACGTTCAGAGTCTGGGTGAGGAATGCGCCAGCGGGGTCGGCGGCGTCGTACGCCTGCGCGGCCCGGCCGATCGCGGTCACGAGACCGTTGGGCGACACGTCGGCGAGCGGTTCATCCCGCTGGGTGCCGTCGGGGAGCCAGTTGGTGACGGTCGTGTGGCCGCCGTCCACCAAGCGGACGTCGACGTCTCGGCCGATCTCGTCGGAGAAGTGGGCTTCGGGTTCGCCGGCACGGTGGAGGTAGGTCTGCCACTCGGGCAGCAGCTTCGCTGTCGCGGTCACCATCTCGGCGAACGCGTCACGGCGCGTGGTCATGAGAGACACGGAAACTCCCTGGTCAGTGTGGTGTTCGGCGATTCGCTATGTTCGCCTTACACAGAAAAGAATACAGGACGAACGGCTCTGAGTCCATAGGGTCTCGCCCACCAACTCCCGCCCAGACATGCGAAAGGGGCGGGTGCGCCACACTTCGCACCCGCCCCACGATCACCGGCTACACCATCGCCTCACCCCCCGCCGGCACCTGCACCCACGCCACCGACGGTGACAGCACAGCCGACGACCAGCCCAGCTCTTCCGCCGCGCCCCGGATCCGCTCGACGCTTCCCGCCGGGGCGTTGTCCGGCACGGAGAGCAGCAACACGCCCTCCTCCGGGGTGCGCGGCACCTCCGGATGCGTCGCGGCAAGCCAGTCGATTTCGACGCACCACACCGCGTCCGGCCCCAGTACCCTCGCCAGCATCTCGGCGGCCGCCATCTGCGCCCGGTGCCGCCGCGTCCCGCGCTCCGCGAACGGGTGCACATCGTCGATCACGATGCGGTCGACGTCCCGGCCGGCCGCCACCGACTCGGCCACTCGGTGACGCTGCGGCTCGCCGTCCCCGTACGGGTCGACCGCCCACGACGACAGCACGAACATCGACGTGCGCGGCGCCCCATGGTCCACTCGGTACGTCACGGCCGCGTCGAAGAGCTGACCGTCCGGGATCTGCGGCCTGCGGCGCCGCTCCTCTGCCGCGTACACCACCAGGTGATCAGCCCTGAGCGTCACGATCCGCCCGGGGGCATCCAACGCTTCCGCGTAGCCGAGCAGGTAGCTCTCGAACTCGTGCGCCTGCTCCTCGTCGACGGGGCGGGTGATCCGGTGCATGCCGTCCGGCTGCGTGCTCAGGTGGTTGACCTGGATGCCCTTGTCGTCCAGGCACATGAGGAACCCGTCCTGGCGGCGGCTGCGGTCCTCCCAGCGGTGGGCGGGCAGGAACCCGGCCGCCGCGAGTTCGGCCGCGACCATGCGGAACTCCGGCACCTCGGCCAGGTCCGACGTCAGACCGGGCAGGCCGTGACTGACGCGGCCGAGCCGACGGTTCGTCTCGTCGTCCTGGTTGTCGAAGAGTGCGAGGCGTTCGGCGTGCTCATCGGTCTCCCCGTGGCGCCGGAAGCATCCGGTGTGGGTGTCCATCGTCCACCCCTCCCGAAGCCAACCGGTCTGGAACCGCGGCTTCGACCGGTCGGCTGGCGGCTCCGCGAAGTACACGCCGGGCGCGTAGGGCGGCTCGTCGGGCAGACGGGGAAGGTAGTCGGGCATGGTCGTCGACAGTCCGACCCGGCGCAGCGCATCGGCCAGGTACGGCAGCATCGCCGTCTCGGCAGCCTCGCACCGCTCGGCGTCCTCGTTCTCGCTGCGCCAACGCACCTGCCAGTGCTCCCCCTCGTGCCGGCCGGTGACCCATCCGGACCGCTCCCCGAGCCTGTGGTGCGGCCACAGAGCCCCCAACACCTTCTCCGCGCGGGTCAGTGCGTCGTCGGCCGTCGGCCGTCGGAAGCTCCAACCGAGGTCGCCCCGCCCGGTCATGGCCCACCCGGCGTCTTCCAGGAGACGGCGGTAGAACTCCATGCAGCGCTCCCAGCGACGCGCGGCCGGGCCGAAGCCGGACGCACGCATGCCGTCGTCCTTGCGCAGCACCAGGACCTCACCGGGCACCAGGGACGCCCGCACCCACACACCGGTGCCCTTCTGCGCGTCCTGGTCGTCGAGCACCGTTTCGCCCGACTGCCGGAAGATGCGCCGAGCTTCCCCCAACGGGGACTCCGGCCGCTCCTCCCGCTCGTCGTCGGGGACGGGCGTGAGCGTCACAGTGATGTCGCCGTCCATGAACACGGTGCTGAGTTGCTCGTACGGGGCGCGGCCGGTGCGCAGCGCCAACGCCACCTCCGCCACGGCGGTGGCGCGGGGCACGGTCGTCACGGGGACGTCGTCGCCGAGCAGCGCGCCCGACTCCTCCCGCCAGAACTCGGCGCCGTCGCCGAGCAGCATGCCGGCCGCCTGCTCTGCCTCCCGGTGCGCGTCGACGTCCTCCGGGTCGAGCAGGACGAGGTAGCCGCCGTGGTGCACGGCGACCGCGAGACCGGAGTCTTCGAGGAGTTGCCGCATGAGCGTCTGCCGCCCGTGGGCGATCAGCCGGGCCTCGGCCGGGTCGCGGTCCGGCTGGTTCCAGCGCACGGTGACCGGGCCGCCGTGCTGCTCCTGCTCTTTGGCCACGCCCTTGACGACGTAGCCGATGGAACGGGCGTTGAGCGCTCGGGTGATGCCCAAGTCGGGGTAGTCGCTGAGCAGTCGGGACGCGTAGGGGGCGGACGGCTTACGGACCGTCGTGGCGGGTGCTGCGGGCATGGTGGTGCTCCTCCAAACGTGTGGGGTGTGGGGCGATTCGCTGTGATCGCCCCACACGGAAAATCCTACAGTGCGAACGGTCGAGAGTCCAGGGGGCCCGGCCGCCGAGCGGACCGGCTATGCGGGCTCGGCCAGGTCGACCCGCATCACCGCGCCGGCCTGCTCCTCACCGGCGGCGATGCGCGCCTTCTGCTGCTCGTACACCTCGTTGAGCCGCTGGCACAGTCGCCCCGCCTCAGTAGGGGTCTGTACGCCCAACACGTGCACGCCCGTGAACCCGTCCATCACCAACTGCGAACCGCCGAACAGAGCACCGATGGCGGAGTCCTGCCCCACCACCGAGTAGCGCGGGCCCGACCAGTCCGCGGGCCGCTCGGCGAAGAACACCATGAACATGTCCCCCGGGAACGTCACGGCGATGCCGGCCGCTGCGAGAGCTGCACCCAGCTCGTGCCGCTTGGCCTCCTGCTGCGGGGTGTCGGCGGCGATCTTCACGGCCAGGTCCCACACCACGGCCGGGGCGTCGTTGCGGTAGATGATCCGCCAGCCGTCCCGCTCGCCCTCCACGTGCTCGGGGAACGCCTCGGACAGAGCAGCAACGGCCTTGGCCACGGCCGGGTGCTGGTAGTTCCGGCACGACATGTTCAGCGGCCACCGGTGCTCGCGCGCCCACATGCCGCACGTCGTGCACTCGGCTTCCCAGGCCGGGAGCGGTACCGGGATGTGGTCGAAGGTGTCGCTCTGCCGTCCCGGCGCGCGCTGGCGCAGCGTGTCGGTCTCCTCGTCGTAGACCGCCTCACCTCCGAGGGCGAACGCGTAGTGCCTGGTGGTGGCGAGCACGGCGGCGCGGGACAGGACGCCGATCGGCGCGCGGGTCTCTCCGTGCCCGACCATGAGGTACGCGGGGGAGCGCAGCGTGTCACGGTCGTCGGGGGTGAACTCTCGCCACGGTGCGGCGATCGGGAGGTAGTGGCGGCGGGTCTGGCTCATGGTGATCGCTCCAGGGGTGTGTGGGTGGTCAGGCCGCGCTGTAGACGTCGCTGCCGTTGACGGTGATGCGGACGGGCACGGTCTCCTGCGGGCTGAGGAGCGCGGCGGGGATCTCGCCCGTGTCCACGTGGAGCGAGACGACGATGCCGACGCCCGGCTCGACGTACGCGTAGACCTGCGCGCCGCCGATCACGATGCACGGCTTCGTGTCGTCGTCGACCTGGGGCAGGAAGCTGGCGGCACGGTTGAACTCGTCGGCCAGGGGCTGGCTGATCTGCATGGGGTGACTCCGGTGTTGCGTGGGCGGGCGGGGCGCTGCGGTCGCAGGCCCGGCACACGGCCGTGACGGGGTGGGGGCGGCACGGGCGCGTGCGGAGACGGCGAACGGGCAGGGTGCGGGGGCCGGCCAGCGTGACGGGCCCCCGCGGCTAGGGTCAGGCCTCGTCGAGCGGGGTGTAGCGGGAGTAACGCGCCATGTGCTCCGGCTCGCCGGTGGCGGAGACGTAGATGGTGCGGCCCTCCGCCTCCGCCGTCGCGAGACCCCGCCGCAGCAGGAACTCAACGGCCCACAGCACTTGGTCCTGCGTCTCCCGCGGCCCCTCCTCCCACTCCTCGTCGAGCGCCGTGCGGCACTCCGCCCGGTACGTGGCGGCCAGCTCGGGCACCCACGCGAACCCGGAATCGTCGGCGAGTACGATGCGGGCCCGCAGGCTGCGCTCCGGCCGCTGCACCCACACTGTGGTCCGGCCCCGCTCGGTGCTGGTGATGGTCAGCCCGTGACGGGTCAGCGTCCGCTCGATCGCCGCCAGCACGCCGAAGAACGTGCGCCGCTCCTCCGGCTTGCGCGGGGCGACCACACCCGCGGGGCCCGGCTGGTTGTGGTCGTACGTCACCATCACGTGGTCGGACGCGAGCGTTGGCGCAGACACCGCGAAACCCCACACCTTTTCCGCCCGGCCCTGGACCGCCGCGCGAGGGATGTAGCCGCGCTCCCGAAGGATCTTCGCCACGTGCTGAACGAACTCGTCGGCTTCCGGGTCGCACCCGAGAACGACGGGGATGGCCGGCCGCTCCGGGACGAAGACGTCAGGGTGAGCGCTGAACTCCGCCTCGTCGTGGATGTACGTGTGGGTGAGCGTCCAGCCGGACGCCTCCATGACCTCAAGGCACTTCCCTGCGAGCGCGCGCCACTCCCCCGCACCCTCCGCCTTGGGGTCGTACGGCTTATGCCGGTGGCCTCCCGCGTGGACGACGATGCGCGCGTTGCGGTGCTTGCCGTCGGCCGGGTGAACGTGGACCCCCCGACCGTCCGGGTAGCCCCTAGGCAGAAGCGGGATACCGGCGGCCGCCAACACGGTGCGCGCCATCCGCACTGCCGGAGTGTGCGCGACGAACTCACCGCCGGTCGGGCCTTGCCCGTGACGCTCCCACCCAGCGGCCACCAGCGCGTCACGGGCGGCCGCCATGAGGCGCCCCCACTCAACACGCTGCTCGTAGAACCCTGGACGGTCGTCGGGGCGCCTCTCCTGACCGTGCACGACGGGAACGACCCGTACGGCGTCCATGGCGTACTTCGCGGGGTAGACGATCACGCCGGTGAGCGACGTCATGGCGTCGTCGATGACGGTCAGCCCGGCAGCGGACAGTACGGCCTCCGCGTCGCGGATGTGGCTGGTGGTCGGGGCGGACATGGACATGTGGTGCCTCCAAGAGTGGGCGAAGTGAAAGGGCCGCCCGGGTATGGCGCGTCCTGCACACGGCCGCAGCAGACGGGCGGCACGGGCGAGTGCGGGAAGCGGCAGGGGGCGGGGGCCG
Source organism: Streptomyces sp. 11x1 (assembly GCF_032598905.1). Lineage (NCBI taxonomy): Bacteria > Bacillati > Actinomycetota > Actinomycetes > Kitasatosporales > Streptomycetaceae > Streptomyces > Streptomyces sp. 11x1. The sequence continues at coordinate 21,762 of NZ_CP122459.1, forward strand.
GGGCGGCGAGAGAGCGAACGCCCCGGCCCGAAGAGGTCGCTAGCCCCTTGCGATGACCGTCGCGGCGACCACGACCAACATGCCGTGGATGATGAGCGACAGCATGAGGAGGATGGTGATCGGGGTCGCCATCCTCAACCAGCGCTCTTCGATCGAAACCGTCTTCTTCGGCTCGGCGTTGTCCTTCATGAGCTGACCTCCATGGGGGTCGTAGATGGGTGGGGCGCTCGTGCATCCCCGCATCGGGCCGCGACAAGAGCGGGCGCGGCCCGATGCGGGCACGACAGATGGGGGGGATGGCCGGCCCGCTCCCCGGCCGGTGCGCGGTCGTCATGGCCGGGGAGCGGAACCGGGGTCAGGAACGGCCGGCGGTGCCGTACAGGCGCTCCAGGCCCTTGCGGCGCACCGCCAGGAACTTGCGGACCTCCGGCGCAGCGGACTCCAGCACCAACGCCAACTCAGCAGCGGTCAGGGGGCGCGTGTAGAGCCGCAAGTAGCCGTCACGGTCCCGGCGGAATGCGGCGCAGCGCTCCGGCCGGTACAGGGCCGCGTCGCGCGCCCACCCGCCGGACCAGCGGTCGACAACGTGAAGCGGGCGCAGGATGCTGGGGCCGCCCAAGAGCTGAACGGCGTTGATGATCCGGCGGGCGACCAGCGGCTCTAGGCACGCGGCGCGCAGCTGGAACACCGGACGGTCGGCACCCTCGTCCCACATGGCGACGACACGGCCACAGTGCCGAAGGTCGTGCACGGCGTACGCCACGCCCGGCTGACGAAAGAGCATGTCTCCGCCGCTCGACAGGACGTGCATGTCGGCCATGTCGCCGAAGTGCAGCAGCAGCGCCCGCCACGCCATCTGTTCCATCTCGTGGGCCCGAAGGACGTCGTGCCGCGTGGGACGGAACGGCTTCCGGACGGCCGGGAGTGCCGGGCCGTGCGGGTCGGGCACCGCCTTGTCCCGAACGGCGTCCATGAACGCGGCCTTACTGTCCTCGGACGCGCAGAAGGCGGCGTACAGGCGCATCAGCTCCTGCGCGGGTATGGCGGGGAAGCGGGTGGACGGGCGAGACGACAGGGTCACGGCTGGACTCCCAAAGAGGCATGCAAAACGGGCGGAAACGACGGGTTGTTGCGCGACTTGCGCAGGTTCACGCGCGGGCGCGGGTAATGGCGCGGGGTGGGCCGGCCGCCCCGCCGGGGGAGTGCGGGGCGACCGGGGCGCGGGGTGCGTCAGGCGGTGAAGGACGCGTACAGCTCGTCCAGGAACAGTTCCCGGGCGGTGCACAGCGCTGCGCCGTCGGACGGGGCGCTGATGGCGTACCGGTCGTAGCCCAGGGAGCTGAGGTAGTCGGTCCAGACGCGTCCGGCGTACATGCACGCGGGCTCGCGGGTGACGGTGACGACGTCCAGGTCCCCGGTGGTGTCGAACGACGTCTTGCGGAAGACGACGGCGCGCTCTGCGGTGTCCTTCGCCAGGGTGGCGTGCCGTCCGTGCAGCGTGGCGTATGCGGTGTCCGCGTGCGTCCGGACGGAGCGGCGGGCGGCGGCGGTGCCGGTGGCGTAGACGGTGGTGACGAACCCGCCGCGCCGGGCGGCGAACGCGTGCAGCCGCTCGATGGTGTGCGCTCCGGCGCGGTCGGTGCGGATGACGACCGGGATGGTGCTCTTGCTGCCTGCGATGGCGACAACGTGGAACAGGCGCAGCGGGGTGACGACCGTTTCGGCCATGGGGTGCTCCCTGGGTGTGTGTGGTGGCCGGCTGCCTCGCTGTGTGCATGCCGGGCCGTTGCGTTCCGCCGTTCGGTTGGAACACGAGAAACGTACAGTGCGGATGTCCCACCCTGTCAACCCCCCCCCGCTCGAATCAGGGGTGATCGAATCTCAGGGCGTTCGCTCTGTACGATTTTCTGGATCGCGTGATACGGTGGTGGCACACCGCGAGGGAAGCGGCACAGCGAACGCCTCCCTTGCCCACACACATCAGGGAGCATCCGAATGCCCAAGGCCCGTACGCACCGCGCCCGCCGCACCGCCGCCGTTCTCCGTGACCGGCGTCGCGAGAACCGGGCGCACCGCGACATGACGCAGCGCGTGAAGGTGAGCGACTACCTGACCGTGCTCGGCATGGAGGAGACGGACATTGACCGCTACGGCTCTTGGGCCGGGAAGCACATCGTGAACGCGTACCGGGCCGCCAACTTCGGCCACGACCCGCGCAAGACCCGCAAGCGCACCAAGCCGTGTAAGGGCTACCCCGAGGGTCGCTGGATCAAGGTGAACGTCTACCGGATCACCGACCCCGCCCTGATCACCGGGTGCGCGTCCTACAAGCGCACCGCCCCGTTCGTGCAGGGGCTCTACGCCCCCGCCGCGTAGCCACAAGCCACCGCTACGCCCCACGGTCCGGCCGGACGGTCGCGCCCGCCCCCTCCCCCGGGGCGCGGCCGTCCGGCCCTCAGGTCGCCGGGCGGGTCGGCCTCCCCCCGCCGCCCGCCCGGCCCGCACCCTTCACCGCACGCACGAACGGAGACTTCCCATGACCGCCACCGCCACCTGCACCGACTTCGCGTCGACCGTCCTCGCCTCCCGCACCGCCCCGATGACCGTTCAGCGCCTGGCTGTGAAGCCCGGCGACGTCTTCCACAACGGCGGCGCGCGCTACCTCGTCCTCAACGCCCGATACGGCGACGCCCCGCACTGCTGGCTCCGGCAGTCCCTCACCGTCGCCGCCCTCTCCCACGCTGACGCCCGGGGCATCCTCAAGCCCTACACGATGGGGCTGTCCGTCGACTTCGCCCGCACCCAGGACGCCACCGTGGAGGCACCCGAGCCGGACGCGCGCCGCTGGTGGGTCGCCGCCATCCTGGACGACCGGGGCCGCTTCGACGGCGCCAACGGCTACCAGGAGAGCGCCGACTGCGAGCGCTGCGCCGACACGCCCCTGGACCCCGCCCGACGCAACTACGTGACGTGCAAGGGCGCTCAGGCGCACGCCTGGAACCAGGTCGGCTACTGGGAGGACTCCCGGCACCGGCTGGAGGCCCCGCGCACCTACTACGTGCTGCCCGTGCTCGCGGACACGTGGGAGGGCGCCCGCGCGCAGGCCCACGACCTGTGCGAGCGGCTGCGCACCGTCGGCCACCTGTAGGCCCCGCCCGGCCACGAAACGGCCGGCTCGCCCCTAACCCCCGGGGCGCGGCACTCTTCGCCGCGCCCCGCCCGATTCCCGCACTGTGAAAGGCCCCGCCATGACCACCGCCCCCGCTCCCACCGTCGCGCCCGAGACCGTTGCCGCAGCCCTGTTCGTCGGCGCGTTCAACTCCGTGTTCGAGGACGACCCGCGCATGACGATCGCCGTGCACCTGACCACCGGATCCAGCCTGGCCGTCACCGGCCGACTCGGCGACGACTACCACATGCACTTCAGCCCGGCGGAGGTGTCCGCCGCCCTAGACTGGCTCACCCGGGCCGTGGCCGCCGACGGGCGCACGGTCATCGCGGTCACCGCCGATCGCGACGACGAAGGCGAGTCGGCGCACGGCTGGGCGTGGTTCATCGACACCGGTGACCCCCTGCCCGCCAGCGCGGCCTCCTCGCTGTTCCCCGACCACGTCGAACTGCTCGGCGCGGAACAGCCGTGGGTCACCCTCAAAGGGCCTCAACCGCTGGTCGACACGAGCGCCGAGGGTCTGTCTGCCACTGCCCTCAGCGACGACGTCAAGGCAGTCGTCACGGCGCACGGGGAGCCGGAGCGGCCGGCCGCCAGGCACCGGTTCGCGCTGCGCCTGGACGGCACAGTCACCGTGCACGTGGACGCCGCCGACGAGAGCGCCGCGCGTGACGCGCTGGAGGTGATCGAGTACGAGGACTTCGACGTGGACCTGCGCACCCGCGACGGTCACGTCATCGGGCACATCACGCTCGGGGAGGCCGACGGGGCGGAGCTGGTCAGCGTCGACGGCGTCCCGGCGGACGAGATCGACTGACGGACCGACACGGGCCCAGGGCGCGGCGGCACTTCTCTGCGCCCTTCCCTCAGCTCCGTTCGCACTGTATGGTTTTCCGTGTTGGGCGATCACAGCGAATCGCCCGGCACCACACACCCGCGTTCCCGCGACAGGAGCCAACCGTGATGTCTCACTACCGCACCCGCGCCCGCCGCATCCTCGCCCGCGTACAGGCCGCCGCCGTGCTGGCCGGCCTGCTCGCCCTCACCTTCCTCGCGCTCGCCGCGTCTCTCGGCGCGCTCCGTTCGGCCCCCGCCCCGCAGCAGCGACCCGCCGTGACCGTCCGCGTCAACGCCGACCGGGACGACACCGTCGGGGCGTACGGGTCTGCGCCCGCCCGCGCGCACCGCTGACCGCACCGCCCCCGGCCGGACGGCCGGCCACCCCACTGGGGCGCAGCCACCCCGCGCGCTGCGCCCCGCCCCAGACCCGAGAGGAACACCTCGCCATGGGCGTCGCCCTGCCCCCCATGACCACCGCCGTCAGCCTCCCCCTGTGGGACGTCATCGTCACCGGCAAGCCCCTCGGCCCCCTACCCAACGGCGTCGACCCGGGTCGTGTCCGCGTCGCCCCTGCCGCCGACGTGCGCGCCGGTGATCTCGTCGTCGGCTACGTCGACGGGCACCCCGGCGGCCGCTGGATGCCGAAGGGGTACGTCGGAGAGGTCTGCTACCGCGCTCTGCCCGCAACGCACCCGCAGGGCTGGGAGGTGCTCAGCCTCGACGGCGAACTGTTCCAGTGGTCGCCCCACGACCTGGTGCTCATCGTCCCCGCAGGGCTGGCGCCGGAGACGTACAGGCCCGGTGACCGCGTCGAGCGGATCGCCGAACGCATCCTCGACGGTTCGGCAGCGCCCCGCCGCTACGCGCACCACGGGGCCGTGATCGACGCCGACGACGGCACCGTGACCGTGCGGTTCGATGCCGAGTGGCTGCCCACCACCCTCCCCGCCACGCACGTCCGGCACGTTGAAGCCGAGTTTGTGGAGGACGACCGCAAGGCGTACGGCTTCGCCCACGGCGACACGGTGACCCTGCCGTGGCGGCCGGCAGTCCGAGGGACGGTCGTCGACCTGTGGCGCGACCTGGGCAACGTGCTGACGGCCTACGTCGTGTGGGAGACCGAGCCGCCCAGTGACGTGCGCGTCCGCGACCTGCGCCCCGTCGCGCCGCTCCCTGCCGCCGCCTGATACCCGCTCCCGCCGCCGGGGAGCGCCCGCCGCTCCCCGGCCCCAGCACCGAAGGGCCTCAGCCATGTCACCCGAGCAGCACCGGAAGATTCTGCGAGACATCGACGCCGAGATAGCCCGCGACCGGGCCGCCATGCTGGCAAAGCTCGCCGAGCATCAGGGCCTGAACGAGGGGTTCCTGAACGGCACTTTCCTGGAGATCCGTGGATTGTTCGCGCCCACGGCCTACATGCCGGACACCCCCGAGAATCGGCACACTCTCAACGAACGAGTGATCACCTTCGGCTACGACGTGATTGGCGGTCTGCGCGTTGCCCTGCTGGCGTACCAAGACCTCTCGTGGATCGCTCCGGTAGACCTTCACGCCCTGGCCGACGGGAGGACCGTCGACTGGCACCCGCGCGTGCCCTGGGAGCGCTTGACCCGCTGCCCGTGCGCGAGCGGCTGACGTCGCAGCTGGCCATTCCTCCGCCGGGCGGACGCAAGCCCGCCTGGCCTCCCATCCTCAGCGCGCCCGCCCGTACGTCACGCACCAGGAAGTAGCCCCGCATGACCGCCCACACCCGCGCCGCGCTGCGCCTCGCCCGATCCCGGCTACCGGACCCGCCCGGTACGGATGTCCCCCAGTACCTCACCCCGGCCGACGCCCTTCGCCCGCTCGCCGATCACGCCTTGTGGGAGTTGCGCGAGGACATCGACCGGGAGTTGCAGGCGCGCGCGTACATCGCGCTCACCGACGCACTGCGCTGGCATCTGCGCGAGTCCGGCCTGTACGACCACGACGGACAGCCGGCCGTCGCCGCGACGTTCACCGTCACCACCAAGCACCCCGACGGCCCGGGGTGGGACGAGACCACCGCCACGATCCGGTACGCCGACGGCTTCGAGCAGACCGTCGACTTCGCGGGGACCACCGTCGACGACGAGCTGATGGAGCTGGTCCAGGGCAGCGACGAACACCCGGAGCCCGGTGACGTCCTGACCGTCCCTCTCCTGCCCCTGTAGAGCCCGCCCGGGGCCGCCGCGCCCCGGGCCCGCACCGAGGAGCCACCCGCTCATGAGCGAGCAGCACGGGCGCGACTGGACGCGCATGACCCCCGACGACTTCGACCGGAACGCCGCACTGCGCCTGGACGTAGACGCCGGGCCGGCCGTCATCCCGGCCGTGCCCGACGAGTTCGGCACGGCGCCGCTGTTCGGCGACGAGACGGCCGTACCCCGCCACCGGGGACCGGAGCGCCGCCCGGCCGCCCCCGTCGACCAGGACGGCCTCTTCTAGCCCCTCCCGCCCCAACACCAGAAAGGCACCACCCCGCCATGAAAGTGGAGGCGTTCACTCGGCCCGTGGCCGTGGAGGTGACCGCCGCCCGGTACCTGAAGGCGCTGGAGGACGGGGCGCAGCCGGGGGAGGCCGCCGGGCAGGCGGGGGCCGCGCTCATCCGGGACTGGGCGGAAGCCCGGCTGCGGGCACGCGAGGAGGCGGCCGGCCGGGACGTGACGGGCTGACGGGCCAGCAGGACGGGCGGGGGTGCAGGAAGTTGTCCGGGGGTATTCCACCCTCGCCCGTTCGTGCTGTATGGTTTTCCTTATGAGGCGAACACAGCGAATCGCCGATCACCACACACGAACAAGGAGCACACCCATGCGCATTGCTGCCGCGTTCATCCCGGTCATCGTCACCCACGACGACGACTCCAACCCGCCGATCCCCACCGGCGTTGACCCCTCCACCGTTCGCTTCAGCACCCTCGCCGAGATGGCCCACGGGGACCTGATCGTCGGCGGTCACTCCGCCATCACGTACGCGAGCGCCAAGGCCATCTGCACCAACCCCACCGCAACCGCCTTCACCTACGCCCTCTGGTACCGGGCAACGCTCGACGTCACCACCCCGCAGATCCACCCGGATGGCTACGTGACCCTCGCACCGGGCGTCCCCGCCTTCCCCGGCTCGATGACCGTTCAGTACGTCCCCCGCGCCTACCGCTGACCCGTGCCGCCGGGCGGGAGCGCGCGCCACAAGCCGCTCCCGCCCCGCACCCTCCACACCCTCACGACCACGACATGCGCACGGAGCAGCACACCATGAGCCCTGTCATCACCCACGCCCAAGCCGTCGCCGCCGAAGAGGCCGCGCGCGCCGCCTACCTCGACATCTGGGAGCACGGATTCATCGGCGACGCCGAGCCGTGGCGCCGGTACAACGCCGCCGCCGACGTCGCCGACTCCCTCGCCGACAACCCCGGCACCCGCACCGTCAACGCCATCGCCGCGAACCGCGCCCACCCCGCCGGGGGCCGCGCCCCGAAGCCGTCCGCGAAGGCGGGCCGCGCCGCGCTGCGCGCCGTCGGCCGCCTCACCCGCGCCGATCGCTGGGACGCTCCCACGGCCGCCGCCATGATCCACACCGCCGTGGCGGACGCCATCGCCGACGCGTTCCACCACGCGACCGACGCGCACGGCATGCAGCCGGGCGACGTGATCGAACTGCACCACGCCCGCACGGAAGGCCGCTTCCCCCCGTACGTCGTCGACGACGTCCGCGCCCTGGTGTTCCTCGTCGGTGACCTGCTCGCCCTGGCCACGGCCTATGGCTGGGCCTGGGAGTACCCCGTGTGGGACGCCGAGGACCGCTACGCCGAGGAGCGCGCCGAGTAGCGCCCGCCCGGGAGCGCCCCACCGCCCGGGGCGCTCCCGCCCGGCCCGGAACGGCCGGCTGCCCCCACCACATCGACCGGAGGGAAACCCATGTCCGACGCCATCGACACCCTTGCCCGCGCTGCCCTGTCCAGCCTCAACGCCGCCGGTTTCGACGCCGCGCTGGTCGTACGCGACAGCGAGAACGTGCTCATCGCCTCCGTGCCCGACTCCCGCCGCAAGTGGGCGGACGTGGCCCTGAAGTCGTTTACCTCCCTGCCCCTGACCGACGCGGGCGGCCGGGCCCGCTACGCCCTGTTCCCCGCAGTGCCGGAGGACGCCGACCCGTACCGCCGCACCGTGCGCTTCCGCGTCACCGGGGACGACGTTCCTCCCAAGTGGGCCGACCAGGTGATCAGCCACAACGTGCGCATCATCCCGGGCGACACCACCGAGGCGGACATCCCGGCGGGCCTGTCCATCACCGTCTTCGGCACCCCAGCGCGGGCCGCCGACATCGCCGTCATCGCCCTCACCTAACCGCCGCCGCGCCCCGGGGCAGCCAGCCCGGGGCGCCGCGCGCCGCTCCACTCCCGCACCGCCGCGCCCCAACCCACGGGGCGCGGCCCCCAGGAAGGACCCTGACCATGCGCACCTTCGACCCGACCATCTCCACCAGCGGCCGCGCCCTCGCCGACCTGTTCCGTACCTGGTGCCGCCTGCGCGGCGACGACCCGGAGTGGGAGGTGGACGGCGGCGACCTCGTCACGGCCGTCGGCGAGATGTTCGAGGGGCTCGGCTTGGACGTCGGCGGCCCGGCGTCGCAGGTCGAGGTGGCGGCCGGCCAGCACGTCTTCACCGTGTTCGGCCTGAGCTGCGACCACAGCGACGCGCTGTACGTCGCCGGAGTCCTCCCCGGCGAGCACGCCGACGCGGTCGTCGTCGAGCTGAAGACCGACGAAGACCACTTCGGCCGGTGGGCCGCCACCTTCCCCACGGCGACCGCCGACGAGGCCGCCGACCTGGCCCGCCGCCAGGTCGCAGACGGCGACGAGGACGGGCACACCGACCGCGCGCTCATCCCGACGGAAGCCCAGTACGACGACGTCACGCCCGGCCGGTACGTGTACCCGAAGAACCTGATCGACGACCTACGGGACGCCCTCACCGAGTGGTTCGACGACAACCCGGACCACACCCGCCCCAGCGCGGTCAGCTTCCGCATCACGCACGACTTCGACGACGGCCCGGCCTGGAGCACGTACGGCCCGACCTTCCACTACGACCAGGACCCCGAGCGGGAGGAGCGCCGCGACATCCCCGTCGACCAGTTGCCCGACGTCGACTTCGACCGCACGGCCGTCGCTGACGCCCTGGTCGAGATCGGCGACTTCGAGCACCCCCAGGACGGGGACACGCTGCGTATCGCCCTCCGCCCGTCCGTCTGATCCCTTCCCGCTCCGCCCGGCCCGGCCTACTCCCGGGCCGGGCCCCGCTCCCCCTCTCGGAGGTACCCGTGAACACCGTCGACGTCGGCGTCCAGCGCTTCACCGTCACCCGCAGCGCCCCGGCCGCAGTGCCCGCCCCCACACCGCCGCTTCAGCCCGGCGACGCCGTCACCCTGTCCGGCATGGACCTGGCCCCCAGCACCACGGCGACGGCCGGCCGTCTGGACGCCGAGTTCTTCGCCGACCCGGGCCGCGCCCTCGCGATGGTCGCCCACTGGACTCAGGACCAGCTGTACGCGCTCGCCAACGTGCTCATGGACGAGGGGGACCGGCGGGGCAAGGCCGAACTGCTGGAGCTGCTGCGCTGGCTGTGCGAGCCCGGCGGCCCGGACGACCCCGAGCCGCGCGCCGTGAAGGTCGAGTTCGTCACCGATGCATACGAGGACGGCGTGTATTGGCACGACGACGAGATCTTCATTCACCGCGCGGACGGCACGGTCGAGCCGTACGAGTGGCCGGAGGACGACCACCAAGACGACGACTGGCGAGCCAAGGCCGACCGGTACCGGGCGCTGCTCGCCGACTACTCCCGCTCCGACCACCCGGCAGGTGGTGACCACTTGGTCGTCGATCTGTCCACCGGCGAGTTCGAGCACACCGGCAAGTGGTCCCTGGTCTGACCCCTCCCGGCCCGCCCGGGGCGTAGCGGATCACCGGCCTGTCACGTCTTCCGCAGTGAGAGCACCCGAGGAGCACCCCATGCCGTACGAGCAGGCCCGGTGACGGCCCGCCCGGCGCCGTCCGCGCCGTTCCCGGTCACCCGCGTCTTCCACTACCAGCACGCCCCCGTGCGCGCCCGCGTCATGGACGGCCGTGCCGTCTGGTTCCTGCGGGACCTGGCCGCCGCCACCGGGACCCGCCCGGCGCCCGGACAGCCCACGATCCTGCCCGGCATCGCCACCACCGACGAGGCGTGCCAGGTTCTCGCTGCCGCCGGACTCGGCGACGTCGCTGCGCTCCGGTCCTGGCTCGACCAGGCGGCCGGCCAGCTCCCCGCATCCCCGGCCCGGCGTCTGCAGTCCGTTCCCCACCCGCGCCCCGCCCAGCACCGGAGGCAAGCCGCATGAGCCCGCTCGACTTCGACAACCGCCCCAGCGTGCCCGTGATGGACTTCACCGTCGTCGCCGTTCACGACATGGACGGCAAGGGGCCCTACCACGCGTACAGCGTCGGCCTGGCCCACCGGCCCGGCCGCGCCTACGAACTCGCCTGCGTCGGGGTGGCCGGCCCGCTCGCCCAGGTCATCATCCGTCGCGCGGCCGAGCAGCTCCGACGCGACCTCGCAGACCCCGCCGAGCACCTGGAGTTGGACCAGGTGGTGAACGGCGACTTGGTGCGCCTGCACCGCGTGCGGGACGCCCGCCGCTTCAGCAGCAACGGCGCCGCCCCCACCTGCCCGTACTGGCAGATCCTCCTGCCGGACGCGTTCGGCCGGTTCCCCGGCGACCCGCGATACCAGCACGACGACGAACAGCCCCTTCTGTAGGCCCTCCCGCTCCCGCTCACACCCCGGAGGTGCGCCGTATGACCACCGCCGCGCCCGTCGATGACCGTCTCCTCGCCGCCCTGGCCGTCACGATCCAGCGGTGCGGGCACGCCGTCTACGCCGACTGCGACCCGCTGATGGTCGACCCGACGACCGCCTACACCGTCGGCTTCCACGCCGAAGAACGCTCCAGCGGCTACGAACTCGCCATCATCGGCATGCCGCCCCGCGCGGCGGCCCGAGCTCTCAACGACGTCTCCGACCGGCTGTGGTCCATCCCCGGCGCCTTTCTCCAGCCGGACATGATCCTCCTCGACGTCCAGGGCTACACGGCGAAGCTGCGCCCCGCCGACGACTCGTCGTTCCTGGTCCTGTCGCACGCCCTGTACGAGCACAAGGCGCCCGCCCTGCAGGTCCTCATCGCCGACCCCAACGGCTTTTTCCCGGACGATCCCGCGTACTCGAACGGCATCAACGGGCAGCGCCTGCTGTAGGTGCGCCCCGGGCCAGCCGTGGACGGTAGCCGCGACGGCCGGCTGTCTTGCCCCCGACCCGTCCCCCTGGCCCGAGGAACGCCCCATGGACCGCATCACGCCCGACGCCCGGCCCGAAGACATCCGCACCGCCGTGCCCGCACAGAGTCACGACGTGCTGTGGGTGTTCGACGCCGACGGCGACGACCCGCCGTTCGCGTACACCGTCGGGCTCGGCGTCCGGCCCGGCCGCGCGTACGAACTCGCCTGCACCGCCCTGCCCGCCGAACTCGCCTGCAGCGTCCTGAACAACGCCGCCGCGCAGCTCGTGACCGATCTCCTCGACCCCGTCGACGGCCTGGAGCTCGACGACGTCCTGATCGGCTACACGGTCCGTCTGCGGCCCGTGAGCGACACCAGCGACTTCCCGGGCATGCGCGCCTCACTGGGCGAGCAGCCGCCCGTCTGGCAGGTCCTATGGCCCGATCGGTGGGGCCGCTTCCCCGGCGACATGCACCACGACGACGCGCCTCACCAGCGCCTCATGTGACCGCCGGGACTGTCGGTGTGGCCGATTACGCTCGATCGCATGACCGACGCCCCCGACCCCGCCGCTACGCCCGCGCAGCCCGAGCCCGAGCCGTTCGACCCGCTGCAGTTCCCGCCGGACCTGATCGCCGCCCAGTTGCGCCTCGCCACGCTGCAGGACCAGCTACGCGCCCATCAGGCCCGACTGCCGTGGTCCCGGGAACCTCATCCCGGTTGGGAGCCTGTCGACGATCGGGGGCGGCCGCCGCATCCCGGCCGTCCGGCCACGGACGGCTGGGATGCGGCCGACTCCGCCAAGTACGACCGGCTGTGGGCGGAGCTGCGGGAAGCGGCGGCCGCCGTCTCATGCCACAAGCACTGGGCGCAGTGCCCGGACCCCGTGAAGGCGCGCATGGCACTCAAGCACGCGAAGGGCGCCGTGCCAGCTCCCGAGCTTGTGCAGGCGGCTTGACCGACCGGTGAAGGGCGCGGGGGAAACCCCCGTGCCCCTGCGCTTCGGTACTCGGCTGCGCGCCGCGCGTGCCGTGCAATGGCTTCATCCGGCCGCCCTCCGGGTCCCACCAGTAGGCCCGGTGCTTCACCGACGTCGACCCGTCCACGTCGATCTCCATGTGGTAGGCGAACCGGCCGTCCGCGTAGTCGTGGCGCGCGGTCACTGCCACGTAGCGCCAGTTCCCGTTCGCCCACACGAGCAGCCCCGGACGGTCCCCGGGCGGCCACGTCCACACCGTCGGCTTCGGCCCGTGCTCGGGCCGCCACGGCGGCGCCTGCTCCGGCTCATCACTGCTGCTCACGCCTACGAGGGTAGGCAGCGCGCGACGTAAGGCGTGAGGGCCCTCCAGCATCCGGCGACCTGACTCCGCCGACGGAAGGCTCCGCCGTGTTCCGCTCCTCGTACGACGACCGCCCGACCCCTCAGTTCCTGGTCGGGCTGTTCGTGCTGTTCCTCCTGCTCCTGGGCCTGGTCGGTCTGTTCGGGTTCCTCATCGGCGCAGAGCACGATGACGACAGGGCGCACCGCTGCTCGACGTCGACGTCCCGGGGCCACGCCCCCGCCGCTGATGGTGTCGCGACCCCGCCCGCCGGACACTCCGGCTCGTCGACGGCCACGAAGCAGCCGTCCGCGCCGAAGGCCCCGAGCAAGCCGAAGGCGCCCGCTGCGAAGGCGCCCAGCGTCCCGAAGGCGCCGGCCGCGCCGCCCCGGGTCTCCCTGAGCAAGCGGTGACCGCCCGCGAGTGCCGGTGGCGCCTCGGCCTGTGCGCAGGCTGCGAGCTGTGCCCCAACCCCCAGCCGCGCTCAGCCGACCCTGCTCCCGCACCCGAGACGGTCCGCAGCCCCATCACCCAACGGAAGGAACCCCGCACCATGGCCGAGTCCGCCCCCTCCCGCCGCACCGTCGCCCTGGTCGTCGGCGTCGCCCTGGTCGTCATCGGCTCCGTCCTGGCCGCGTTCACGGTCTTCGGCGGCAGTGACAGCAGCACCACGGCGCCGGACACCCCGCCGACGTCGGAGCAGTCGGCCGACCCGAGCACCCCGCCGGTGTCGACGCCGCCCATGCCCCCGGACCCGACCGGTACGGCCTGCAGCATCTTCGACCCCGAGTGCGACAGCGGCAGCACCACCGGGGGCACCATGCCCACCCCCACCGCCGTGCCGAGTGACGGCGACGGAGGGACGTCCGGATCGGGCAACGGCGGGCTCTTCGGCGGCACCGCCGCATGAGCCAGGGCTGGGGCGACCTGCTGACACTGCACTGCGAGATCCTCACCGACCTGCGCGAGTTGGCCTTCGTGCAGGTGCCGGTGACGCCGGACCTGTGGGAGACGGCCCCCGAGGAGCTCCGCGAGCGCTTCCGGGACCGTGCCCGCGCCGAGCTCCGGCACGCCGTGACCTCCCGCGGCCGCCGCCCGATGGCCGGCCGTAGCTTCGACGACGTCCCTGTGTGGGTTGAGCAGCCCGGAAAGTGCACTGTCGAGTGCGTGGGCGGCCCCCTGGACGGCGCGCGCGTCACCACGAAGGGCAGCGAGCCGCCGCCGGTGCTGCGCCTGGTGCCGCCGCTCGACTGGTCAGCCGAGTTGGTCTACCGGGACCTGCAGGAGGCACCCCTGGAGCCGCTGCCGATGGCCACGTACGGCCCCATGACGGACAGGCACGGGTTCTTCGCGCGGGCCGTCGACGATGGAGCGTGGCGCTACGAGTTCAGGCGGTAGGCGGCGCGTGCGGCCTCACGGCGCGTCTGGGGCCTCCCACAGCGTCCGGGCCACCAGGTCATTGCCGTTCGACGTGCGGGGCCGGCTCGGGCAGTTCCAGCCCCGGCGCGGGGGCCGCTGAGCTATGACCTGCCAGCCCGCTCCGCGCAGGCTCGCGCCGCTCTCCCCGTCCTGCGTGTACGTGATGAGCCGGGAGTAGCCCAACGCCTTCGCTGCGCGCCATGCGGCCCCGTACAGGAGGCTGTTGGCGTTGCGGACGCCGTCAGTGGCGGTGCGGGTGACTTCGAGGGTCTGCCCGTTGTCGTACATGCGGGCCACGGGCCGCCCGACCATCGCGACCGCGCGGAGAACGCCGGCGTCGTCTGCCGCACCGACGCAGAACACGCTGCCCGCGGGCGGCCGATGGTGCCGGTGCCAGGCGGTGACGAAAGCCTTCGCGTCCCGCTGCCGCACGGGCACCAGGTGCAGCCGGACCGGGTCGCTCACCGGCTCCATCCCGCCCACGCCTGCAGCCCAGTCCACAGACCCGGGCGGGGGCCGCGCCGCGGCGCGGTCTTGTCCGTCTGCGCGAGCATCCGCGCACGCCGTACGACCCGCACGAGGACGATTACGGCCGCGGGGAGCAGCGCCGCCCACAGCGCCCAGTTGGCCAAGAACGGGACGAGGACGAACACGATCAGCGCCTTGTTGCCGTATCCGGCCAGCGTGAACGTGCCCCACTGGAGCAGGGAAGCCACCGCCCAGTAGCCGATCCCGTGCTCCTGGGGGACGCCAGCCCAGTTGAACATGACCTGCACGGAGAACGCGATCAGCGTCATCGTGAAGCCCAGGTTCAACGGGTGGGCCTGCTTCGGCTCGACGGGCGGGTACGCGGCCACAGAGGGGCTCCTTCACGGCGGGGGCGCCTTGCTGCGCCCCGGACGCCGCGCACTGTCGGCGGGCGGACCGCTTAACGTCCCGTCCTGCACCCGGACGAACGACAGGCCCGCCCGCACCCTGCGGCGGATGCTGCGCCGCAGGTAGGAGGCGACGCAAGGCTGCGGCCGCCGGCAGCCTCCCCCGGTTCCGCCCCGCTCTCCCGGTTGCACTCCCGCACCAGCGGGGCGGACGGATCGGAGGAGACCGTGTTGCCCCACGTAGAACAGGCCATCAAGGACTGGCAGCAGGAGTTCGAGGACCTGCAGACGTCGGCCGCGGACATGATGCAGGTCGCGTTCCCGTCGCTGAAAGTCATGCAGAGCCCCACCGGCTGCTGCGAGACCCGCTTGCACTGGCAGGACGAGGACAGCAAGGCCTCCGGCTACGTGTGCATCGACGACTTCATGCAGGCGACCCTGCAGTTCGAGAACGTCCCACAGTCCGTCGCCGGCCAGGCTCTCGACGAGGTGTTCGGACTGGGCTGGTTCGACGGCGCTGAGCTGGGCGTCCGTAAGGCCGACGAGGGCGTCTACTACTGGACCGACGAGACCAACGCCGCCGAGTGGGAAGTCTCCGTTCTCCCGGGTGGCCTGGCCACCCTGAGCATCGAGTACACCAGCGCCCCCGACATCGCGACGCTGCTCGACGCCCTGCGCACCGCGTACGAGGACCCGGCCCCGGACGACGACGAGGACGAGGACGAGGCGGACGCGGCGACGTAAGCCACGGCCCGAGTGCATCGTCCCGCTCGCCCGCCGCGCACCCCAACGGCCCACCCGGGCCCGGCGCGGCGGGCAGAACGGAGAACTGCACCGTGACCGCGCTACACCGCGCCGTCCTCGCGATCGTCGGGTACGTCGCCGCCCTGATCGCTGCGAACTGGGCGACCTCCCACTACGGGCTCGTCCCTGTCGGCTTCGGGCAGACAGCCACCGCCGGCACCGTCGCCGCAGGCGGCGCGCTCATGCTGCGCAACGTCGTACAAGACCAGCTCGGCCGGTACGCCGTCGTCGTGGCCGTGCTGTTCGGATCGCTGCTGTCCGCGCTCACCAGTGCTCCGGCCGTCGCGCTCGCCTCCGGCTGCGCCGTGCTGATCTCCGAGCTCGCTGACACCGCCGTCTACACCCCCCTGCGTAAACGGGGCTGGGTCCGCGCGGTCGTACCCGCGACCCTGTTCGGCGCCCTCCTCGACACCGTGGTGTTCCTGCACCTGGCCGGGTTCCCGGTGTGGCCACAGGTGCCCGGACAGCTCGTTGGCAAGGCGTGGGCCGTCGCCGTCCCGGTCGCCGCGGTGCTCACCATGCGCGCCATCCGGGCCCGGCGGCTCATCGCTGCCCGCTGAGCGACGGTGCTGTACCTGACCACGCCGTCAGGGCCCCAGGTCCGGGCGGCCATGGCGGACAGGGTGGGCCTGGCCTGGATGAACACGCCGGCGTCCGGGCACATCCTCCCGCCGGGGCAGATATGGGCGGCGGACAATGGCCGCTTTGGGAAGGGCTGGCCAGGTCACGCCGCGTGGATCCGCTGGCTGGCCGGTCTCGCCGACCGGGCAGGTGACTGCCTGTTCGCGGTCGCTCCCGATGTGCCGATGGACGCGGCTGCCACTCTCGCCGAGTCGCCGCCCTGGTTCCCCCGGATCCGCGCTCTCGGCTATCCGGCCGCATTTGCAGCCCAGGACGGCGCCGAAGACCTGCCGATCCCCTGGGACGACTTCGACGTGCTGTTTTTGGCCGGTTCCACGGACTGGAAACTCGGCCCCGGGGCGCGGCAGATGGCCGCCGAGGCGAAGCGACGGGGCATGGGCGTTCACATGGGCCGGGTGAACTCCCTGAAGCGCCTGCGGTACGCGGCGTCCATCGGGTGCGACAGCGCCGACGGCACCTACGTGGCGTTCGGGCCCGACAAGAACCTCCCCAAGTGCCTGGCCTGGGTCGCGGAGGTCGACAGCCAGACGGCGCTGTTCTGACAGCGAGTGACGCAAGCAGTCAGCCGCGCACAGCATCCCGCCACGCCCGCCGTTCCCAAGGTCCCGCCGGGGCCGCGTGTCCGGGCAGAACGGAGACCTGCCGTGGCATCCCGCCGCCGTACCGGTCCCAGCGACGACGTCCGCGCCACCGTGTTCGATCGGGACAAGCACCGCTGCGTGCGTTGCGGATCCGGTCGCCGCCTGACGATCCACCACCGGGTGAACCGCGGGATGGGCTCGTCACGCGAGGAGTGGATCAACCGCCCCCAGAACCTGCTCACGGCCTGCCACGACTGCAACATGTGGTTCGAAGACCACCCGCGCGAGTCGTACAGCGAGGGGTGGAAGGTTCGCCGGCCGATGCTGCCCACGGAGATGACCGTGCTCTACCCCGACGGCCGCCAGTACGCCCTGTTCCCCGACGGCACCAGAACCGCGGTGACCGCAGCATCCGTAGCCCGCTCAACGAGTCATCCAACGCGTGAAGTTGCCACGTTTCCGCAGGTCGCACCGGAGTTGCGGTAGAGCGTAAGTCCGGAGTTGCGGTGAAGCCGCACTCCGGAGTTGCGCTGTACCCGAAGACGCAGTGCACGCCAGACCCGCACTCGCGATGTCCCTCAGGCCGCAACGGAACTAGAAGAAGGGAAACAAGATCAATACCAACCACATCCATCCGAAGACTTGGCGTGTCCGCGTTCTCGAGCCCGCGCCGTCGCGGGCACCGCAGTCCGGGGCCGACCAGCGGCCCCGCAGGATGCAGGAGACCAGGGAGCGCGCCCGACGAGCCTTCGGCTTTTCCTGGTGGATGACCTCGGGCGGGGCACGGACCGGATGGCTCATGACCGGCACACAGCAGCATCCGCACCGCTGCGGCATCGTCGTACGAACCGGCGCCCGGGTGATCTCTCTGCGCTGGCGCTGACCCGCCGTTGCACCCCGGGCATTCGTACTGTACGGTTCACCGAAACGTACGGCGTGGGGTTTCCCCAGCCTCCGACTCCAGCCCGCCCGCCGGCGGCTACTGGGACAGCAGGCAAGGAGACCGTGATGCCCAACACCGTGGCACCCGACGCGCCCGAGCTTCAGCGCCCGGACTTCGACAAGATCCGCCAGGATGCCGCCGACGCCCTCAAGGCCGAACTCGACGCCATCCCCACCCTGCAGGAGCGCCGCGCCCACGCCCACGAGCTGTACCGGCAGATCCTCGATGAGCTCGCCGTCGTCCGGCCGGAACGCGACCGGCTGATGATCTCCCTCGCCATCTACCAGCGGCCGCGGGCCGTACACGAGGCCGCCGGCTGCACCCGCGACGTCCAGCGGCGTACCGTCCGCACCGCCTTCGGACTCGACGACGCCACGCCCCTTCCACCGGCGCGGGAGTGGGCAGACCACGGCCGGGCCGCCAACGTGCCGTTCGTTCCGGACGCCGCCACCAAGCTCCCGAAGGTCGCCACCCAGCACGCGATCCTCCTCGGGAGGCGCCGCGTCGTCCGCGACCTGCTCTTCCCCGGCGACAGCGTCAAGATCGAACGGCTCGACTTCAAGACCGTCAAGGACGAGGCCGTCGCGGAGGTCCGCGCCGCGCTCGACGAGATCAAGGACCTGGGCGCCCGCCTGAAGAAGGCCTCCCGCATCGCCCGGGACGCCGACGCGGAGCACGTTGTCGTCGCCGCCGAACGCGACCGCTGCGCCCTGTCACTGGAGTTCTACACACGGGCCCGCGCCGTCGATAAGGCGATGGGCGTCGCCCGCAACGCCTTCGACGAACTGCGCCGTGTCGCGCTCGGCCTGGACCGCAAGACCGGACGCCTGCCCGCGGAGGACGAGAAGAAGGCCGCCGCGGAGGCCGCGGACATCGACTTCGTCGAGGACGCCGCCGAGCGCCTGCCCGACCTTGCCCGCAGGGCCGCGGCCGCACGCTCCCGCCACCTGACCGCGGCCGCCATCCGCAACAAGACCGCAGCCGAGCTCGACGGCCGGCCCGGCTGGGACATGCGCAGGATTGCCGACGAGACCGGCCTGCACATCGACTCGATCCGGGCCAAGGTCCGCGCTGTGCAGAAACGAGATTCTTCCTGAGAATTTCGAGCCTTCGGCCGTGTAACACTCCGGGCCCCTGGCACGTCTCCCCAGATGTGAAGCACTCGACCGATCTCCATGGGAGCCTGCACTGCTCCCGTCGAGTGCCCAGCTTGTTCGCCGACCGGTCCGCTCCAACCGGTCGGCGAACGCCTAATCTCCGGCGGTAACCCGCCCGGCGCCCGACCCCTCCCCCCTGGTCGAGCGCAGCGGCACACCCCGCCGGCCGCCCGGTCGGCTCCCCCGTCCGTACCGCCGGGCGTCGCGCACCGTGCGGGCCGGGACACAAACCCCCTCCGGCCTGCACGGTGCGCCACATGCGAACCGCCGCCCCGCGCCGACCGTCCCGGCCCACCGCCGTGACACAGGCCGCCGCAGTGGGCGGCCGACCCGGGGTGAAGTCGAATCTCGCCGCCCGGCTCGCCGACGATCTCCTTCGCGCCCCCGCCGGCCTGCGCCGCCAAGCCCTCAAAGAGCACGTCGGCGTCGCTGAACTCCCTCACCTGCTGCGCGAAGTGGAACGGGCCGTCGGCTCACGGTTCGGACTGTGGGCCGACACCCCCAGCGGCTTCATTGAGGACGTTCTCGGCGAAACGATCTGGTCGAAACAGCGGCAGATCGTCGACTCGGTCCTCGACGCCAAACGCATCGCCGTCCCCGCAGGCTTCGGCGTCGGCAAGACGTGGATCGCAGCGAGATTGTGCGCGTGGGCCGGGTGCGTGAACCCCGCCGGGACCATGGTCATCGTCACCACGGCGACACGATTCCGCCAGGTCAGAAACCAGCTCTGGCCACACATCCGAAAGACGATCGCCCGCGCCGGGCTCCCCGGGCGCGCGGACACGACCCAGTGGAAGATCCCCGACGCCTACGGCAACGAGGTCCTGGTCGCCTACGGATTCTCCGCCCCGGAGCACGACGAGGCGGCCATGCAGGGCATCCACGGCACGCCCAAGCTCTTGATCATCGTCGACGAGGCCGGCGGTATCGCCCGCACCGTGGGCAACGGCACCAACAACCTCTTGACCGGCGACGCGAAGATGCTGGCGATCGGCAACCCCGCCATGGACGACCCGCGCAGCTGGTTCGAGC
Organism: Streptomyces sp. 11x1; assembly: GCF_032598905.1. Lineage (NCBI taxonomy): Bacteria > Bacillati > Actinomycetota > Actinomycetes > Kitasatosporales > Streptomycetaceae > Streptomyces > Streptomyces sp. 11x1. The sequence goes on from NZ_CP122459.1 coordinate 41,876, forward strand.
TGCTGTGCGAGGAAGGCGAGGACCCCGAGGAGCCGACCACCATCACCATCCCCATCGCGACCTTCGACAGCCCCGCCATCACCGGCGAACGCGTCCCGTACTGCCGGGACTGCCCCGACGGCGTTCCCAAGCACTCCCTCGCCATCCACCTCCCCGATCAGGACTGGGTGGACCGCACCCTGCGCGAGTACGGCGAAGATCATCCGTACGTGATCGCCAAGGTCCACGCCAAGTTCCCCAAGGGCGGCGGAGGCAAGGCGATACCAACGCTGTGGGTCGAGTACGCCCAGCAGGTCGAAGACCCCACCGGCCCCGGCTACGTCCGCCTGTGCGACCTCGGTCTGAAGGGCGAGACCGCCACCCACACCGTCAAGCGGGGCGCCTGGGTCCGCCTCGGTGTCGACGTCGCCGCCGACGGTGGTGACGAGTTCACGATCTACCGGTGCGTCGGCGACGCGATCGAACACCGCCATCACTCCAGCGGCAGCGAGAACGACAATCAGGTCAAGGTCGCCCAGCGGATCTTGGAGGAGATCGAGCAGGCGCAGCGCCTGGCCGACGCCCTCGGCTCCACCGCCCCCGTCCGCGTCAAGATCGACCAGAACGGCCTGGGCCACGGTGCCGTCGGCATGCTCAAGACCTGGGCGGAGAACGGTCGGCACCGCGCCGAGATCGTTGGCGTCATGGTCTCCGAGTCCCCCGGCCACGACGACCCGGGCGCCGTCATGCGGCCCTTCAAGAAGCGCGACGAGATGTGGCTCGCCACCCGCGCGCTCCTGCAGCCCGACCCGGGCACCGGCGTCGGCCGGCTCCGGCTGCGCACCGACCGCAACGCCGCAATCCAGCTCACCACCCCGAAGCTGCAGTACAACAGCGGCGGACACACGGTCATCGAGTCGAAGAAGGCGATGCGCGCCCGCGGCATGAAGAGCCCCGACCGGGCCGAGGCCGTTCTCCTGGCCGTGTACGAGCCGGACCCGATCATCCGCCGCGGCGGCGGCCTGCTGGTGTAACGCCTCCGGGGAGTCGACCGTCTACCGGGCATGCGATCAAACGCGAAACGCGCCCAACAGGTCGTCCGGGCAACGGGCGTTGAGAGGTGCCAGGGCGTGCGACCAAACGCGAAACGGGGCAATTGGCCGTTCGGGCGACCGGAGTCGAGGACTCCGGCCATTGTAATGAAGTCGTTACATAGCTCAATGTGGTTCGCAGAAGCTCAGGTTGAAGGAGGAGGTATCTGACGGTCCCTCAACTTCCTTTGACGTGCACCTTCGACGCCCTGAAGGCCGAGTAGGCTCGAAGAGCAGAAGAGCCCCAAAGTCAGCACCTGGCCTGAGAAACCGTGCTGACGGCGGGGCCCTTCCAGCGATCTCCAGACACTCGCGGAATGAATGGAGTACCACCATGCATGCTAAGCCCATGTCGCAGGGGGATGGCGGCCCCGCCCGAGGCTGTAACCGCCTCGTGGTCTGGTGGCGGCGGAAGCGGGACCGCGCCGAAGCCTCCTGGCGCCGGAGCCGCAAGGCCATCCGTCGGCGCTTCGTACTCGGGGTGGCCTACGGGGCCGGATCCGGTGTGGGCGGCTTCGTCACCGCCTACCTGATCTGGCTGGCCCAGTCCCGATAGCTCCTCCGCTCAGTGGAAGGGGGTTCACCCGAAGCGGGTGGGCCCCCTTCCGTACGCGCGCGACAGCAAGATCAGCAACCACCTGAAGCGAAACCGCGGCGGCAAGGTCTCGACACCCTCATCGGGCCGGGCGCGGCCACAGGAAGGCCAGTTGGTCGTCCGTCGCCCGTACGCTGCTACGACCACAAGGAGGGACTGGCCCATGCCTCGCCTCATCTACACGGTGAACAAAGCGGGGGTTGAGGAACATCGGCGTCAGATCGTGCGCCTGTACGCTCCGTGATCACCGCACCGCAGATAATGCGCTGTTATCTGCGGGAGCGCGGGGCGCCACCTGCCGAGACGAGCCGCGGACGGCACGTGAAGCAGCCCTGTTATCCGCGGTATCGCGCCGCTGGGCCCGTAGCCGCACGATCCGACTCGGTTGTTCCTCAACCCCCAAAGCGCTCACAGACGCGCAGATCGCCGCCTTGTACGAGCTCTCCGAGAAGAGCAAGGTCGTGATCGGCCTGTGGCAGAACACGCCTTCCCCCACCCGTGACTCCTTCACCTGGTACATCAGCGGCGGCCTCCTGCGGATCCTGCGGTTCCGGCGAATCCTGAAGGCGCTGGGCTGACCGAGCCCTGTCAGCGGCGGCGGCCATGATGGGGGCGTGGACTACAGCCTCGTCATTGCCGCCGCGCACGCTGCCGGCCCCTGCCCGCCCGGCGAGGAACCCGTCTGGGGTCGCCGCGTGCACGCCCTCACCGTCGACCTGCACCTGATCGCTCAGCAGGCCGCACAGGACATCAGCCGCCTGGAGAGCGCATCCCGGTTCGTCGCCTTCCTGGAGAAGGTAGAGATCGAGGAGTCCAGCCGGCGAGGCCTGCTGACCCTGCGCAACCCGGCAGGGGACACCGAGCACATCCGCACCGAGCAGCAGGAGACCGACCGCGGCCGCGACTTGATCGAGCGGGCCCGCGTCCTGCAGGGCCGCTGGGTGCTGGTCTTCCGGTACAACGAGAAGGCCTCCCCGACCAAGCAGGTCCGTATGCTCGCCCACCTCATGGACCTGGGCGATGGCGCCATCGCCGTGAACCTCGCGAAGAAGATCCTCACCGACGACGCCAGCGGCGCCATCCCCCGGGCGCAGGCCGCATGGTCGGAAGCAGGCCTGCCGGACACGGGGGCCATCACGGTGGAGCAGTTGGAGCAGGCCCGCGCCAAGCTGCAGAGCCAGTGAGCCAGGGCCTTGCCTAGGGGAGAAAAGGGGCGTACAGTGTCGGAATGCATGTCTCCGCCCCAAACCGGGGGGCGGGGCATCAAGTCCGACGGAAGGACATGAAGTGCCGCTTTCTCGTATCGCCCGAGATTTCGCTGCGGAGATCCGCAATCACGACTGGCGCGATGCCCCATGGAGGGCTGACCGCGCAGGCCACAACCGGACTACGGACCCCAAGAGTCACAACGTCGGGGAGCTGAAGCCGGAGGAGACCATGACGTTGAAGACCAACGTCATGTGGGTGACCGCGCAGGTGCTCGGCTACATGGATCCCAACTTCGACGTCTACGAGTTCGCCGAAGCCTGCGGAATCAGCACCACCACGAGGTGGGGACGCAAAGACGGCGGTATCGACGCCGGCCTCCGGAAGGACCAGTACGGCCGGATGATGCGTCCCGGCACATGGGCCATCGACGAGAACGAGGTCATCACCACCGTGACCAGTGACTTCTTCCACTCGCCTACCTGTGAGATGTTCCGCCAGGGATGGCAGGGGGCGCCCGTCCTGTCCTACCCGGCCGACGCCGTACCGCCACGATGGAGCCCGTGCAGCCACTGCCGTCCCCAAGCGCAGGGCTGACGACCGGCGCCGTCGTGGCCCGGCCCCCTCGGCAGGCGAGGTGTAACGCCTGCCGAGGGGGCCCGTCTGTAGGGGGTGACGCGCCCCCGGGGGTCTGGTGGACAGCTTCCCGCGGGCGCCGACCAAGCACGCACCCCGGATAACAGCAAGAAGCACGGAAGGTCTCCGCGGGGCTCAGGCCCCGTCCCGGGTCGCCCGGGGGTCGCACAAGGACCGTATCGGGCCTGCACGTACCGATTTGGTCCGACACGGACCGAGACGAGACCTGTAGCTGGCCGGGGGAGGGGAGAAGCTGCGCTTCTTGCTGTTATCCAGAATGGTCCGACTCCTTTCCGTTGCCCGCAGCAGGTGCCTCGGGCCTTCGCTCACGGGGCGATCCGCCGAATGACCACACCTCCCGTGCCACCAGAACGATCCCGGACGCCACCGTCACCGCGACCTGGGGCGAACAACCGGCAAGGATGAGCCCGAGAACGATGGCGGCAATCAAGGCGACGACACAGACACGGTGCTTCACAGGCATGACGAAGTAGCCCCTTGTCGGGAGTGGTTGGTGGAAGAGGAAGCTCACTGCGCTCACCGCGCGCTTTGGAGCCGCTCCTAGATTTCCGTACACCACTTCACCCCGGCTTGGGGGATGTGTGAAACGGATCTCCCGTTCGAGAGGTGCTCTCGTCTCGGGCCGTTCACCAGATTCCCCGTCCCGGGACCGGGCGGCAACCATCTCGGGGAAGAGTTAACAGGCGAGTGACAGGAACCGGGTTACGTACGCTGTCTGCCATGCCCCAGCCGAACCCGCGCACCACCGACGCTCTCGCCGCGATCGGCGCCTTCATGACGGCGCAGCAGAATGCCGGGTACGCCGACGAGACCGTACGGCTGCGCGGCACGCTGCTCACCGAGTTCCTGGAGCACGTCCTCAATGAGGAGAAGACCGCCTCCCTCACCGCCGAAGAGCTCGTCGAGCCCGAGCGCACGGACTCCTGGCTCGACGCGGCCGACGCCGGCGAGACCAGGCGCCGGAACACCCTCACCGGCCCGGACGCCGCCGCGGCGTACGACTCCCAGCGCGCCCGCATCCAGACGTACAACACCTTCGTCGACCACCTCGGCCTATCCGGGCTGCAACGCGCCTACCCGCTCACCGGGCACGGCGACCGCCTGGAGCCCGAGCAGGCCTACAAGCTGCTGCGCACCCTCGCCGTACGGCGGCCCACCGGCGCCAACGCCGCCACCGCCATCCGCACCGCCGCGGTGGCCGCCCTCGTCGCCGCCACAGGCCGCTCCGTGCCCCGGCTCCACGAACTCAACGTGACCGACGTCGACCTGGAGCGCCGCCCGGTCCCCGTCGTGACGATCGCCGAATTCGACCACCCGCTCGACAGGCACACCGTGGAGATCCTGAGCCGCTGGCTCGACGTCCGCGCCGGCATCACCAAGGCCCTGGAAGGCACCGACCCCGGCTACCTGTGGATCCCGACGAAGCCCGGCCGCGAGCGCGCCGGCGTCCAGCCGCCGAAGCCTGGCCTGACCCGGGCCGCCGTCCGCACCCTGCACGCCGCGCACCGCAGCCTCGTCATGCAGGTGATCGGCGTGCCTCTACGCCCGTACGCCCTCCTCCCCCGCCGGTGACGCTGCTACCGTCGCGCCCATGATGGAGCTGTTCACCGACGCCGAGCGGGACCGCATCACCGCGGCCGCCGACCGCGACGGCCAGGAGCCGGCCGCGTGGCTGCGCCAAGTCGTACGGGAACGGCTGGACGCCGAGAACCTCGAGGACGCACTCGTCGGCGCGCACTTCACCGTCGCCACCCGCGCGGCCGCCGCCGGCTGACCGGTCGCGGGCAGGTCTTCGTTCTGCTGCAGAACCGCCACAGCGCCCCGCGCAGCCTCCCCGGCACCCGAAGCTGCCGACGTGCACAGAGCCTTCGACACCCTCACACGCCACGCCGACCTCCTCCTGCCGATCCTCGCGGCGTTCCTGGTCGCTCTCCTGACGAACTGGCTGACCAACCGCGGCCGCGACCGGCAGGAACGCGCCGCGGATCGGGCCACGCTGCAGGCCCAAGTGGACGCCTTCGTCACCGGAGCGGTTGCCGTCCGGGCTGCCGCCAACATCAGCGACACGATTTGGGAGGGGCCCAAGGAGAAGTGGCGCGCGACGGCCGTCGTGCTCCTGGGTGCCGTTGGCGGGATCGCCAACTCGGAGGCACAGGGCAACTGGCGCTACGCGGCTGGCCTGCGGGATGCCGCCCAGCTCATCAGCCGCGAGATCCACGCGCGCAAGGTCGCACTGGCCAACCTGCAGGCGTCCACCGTCCAGCTCGGCGCCGCCGCCACTCCGCTGATGCGGCATCAAGACGCGCGGCTGGTCGAAGCCGTCGAAGAGGTCATGGCCGCCGCCAGCGCCATCGACGATCACGCTCGCTTTGAACAGGCCCTGACCGCCTTCGGACAAGCCGCCCGGACTGCGCTGCAGCCGCCGCCGTCCGTGTGGGCGCGGCTGACCCGGCGCCGCACGCAGTAGAGGTCCGGATGCCGACGGGGGATGCGGCATCCGGACCTACTGGCCAGCGTAGTCCTGCCAGACTGGGCAGCCACAGCAATCCGGCGTGAAGGGCGGAATATGTCCGACGATCCCTCGGTGTACGAGCTGATGGACGGCACCAGCACAGAGAAGAACCTCGCCGAGGACTACGTGGCACTTCTCGACAAGCTCTCCGCCTTGGCGGGCGCTGCCGAGGACGGCAACTGGTACTACGCCTTCGAGAAGATCGAGTCCGTACGTCGGGCCCTCACTGATCTGGAGCGGCGCATCAGCAACCCGTCCGCCGACGGCACCGAGCGCGTCTTCGACCGTCCCGAGGCCGACGCCCACCGCACCCGTCAGCTCATCATCGCCTTCGCACAGCAGTACGGCGGGCACATCGGTCCCAAGCTCTATCCCGTCGCGGAGCTGGAGAACGAGCGTGCGAAGGAGAAGATCGCCCGGTCCAAGAAGTGGGTCGCGGACTTCCACGCCGCCCTTGACGCCGGTGACACGAACACCGCGTCCGAACTCGCAGGCGGAACTGTGCGGATCGTGGACGGGATGACCGGCGATGGCGGTAGCTGACCGCGCCAAACGGCTGCGCGCCCTGGCGCGGGCACTCAACGAGCACTTCGAGCTGACGCCGGACACAGTGCTCGCCGAGTTCGACGAGTACACCCGGCCAGGGAAGTGGTATCTCCGGTGGACGGATGGCCCCACGGTCGCCCAGCTCACCAAGACCGCGAAGGACATCGACGCTGAGGTCCTGGCGGAGGCGACGCTGTTCCGCAAGTACAGCAACTTCGTGTGGGCCCTGGCCACCATCCGGCTGACGATGTCCACCGAGGAGTTGCCTCCGGAGCAGGGGTACTACCCCAACTCCTGGCACATCAGGGAGTGGTTGCAAGGGCGGAGGGCACCGCGGCCGCGCAACAAGCGCGAGCAAGTGATGGCCGAGCGTCTCGGGGCCATGTACGACGACGACAGCAGCGCCTTCCACTCGCCGGACACGTTGATGGCCGACTTCGTCCGTGACAACGGAGTTGCCGCGCTACTGCGTGACAAGGACCCCGGAGAGGCTCTGTTGACTCCCGTGGAGGTCCTGACGGACCGCTACGCCACCGGCGAGGCGCTGAAGGCATGGAAGCGTCGGCTCGTCCCGTTGAAGCCGCTGGAGGCCTTCCTGGCGGTTCTCGCGGATCAGCAGCCGGAGCCGAGTGTGGCGGCCGCGGCGCTCGCCCTGGTGCCGGAGGTGCATCAGTCCGTCGACAATGCGGCAGAGGGGCTGAACGCCCGGGTCACAGGAGAGGCGCAGGCTTCGTAGCCTCAGCACGGACGGCGCCGGGGCCGAGCTTGTGACGGCCCTGCTCGTCGACGACGATGACCTGCGGGCAGTCCGGGCAGGAGTACAGGTTCCACGTGCCGAGCCAGCGCCATCCCGCGTCCCACAGGGGCGCCCACTGCGCGACCGGCGGCCGGGGCGCGCTGGCGTCGCATGTGCTGCAGTCCAACGTGCGGGCGGCCTCGGCCGCGACGTTTGCTGTGGTGGTGCTCATGAGGGCAGCGTATCCGGCCCCTACATGCCGACGGGGCCGACGGAAGGTTCTCCGTCGGCCCCGCGGTGTGCCTGGGATCAGGCGGTCGGGTACGAGCCGGTGACCGTGATGATCTCCGCCTCGGTGGCCCCCTCGACGTCGCCGTACAGGTGGTTGATGTTCTGCAGCGCGGCACCGTTCGAGGTGCCGGTGACCCGGATGCGGTCGATCTTCGTGCCGTCCGAACCGGCGTAGACCTGCGCCTCGCCGGTCCACACGCCGTTGTCCGCGTTGCGCCCGTCGAGGCTGGCCTGGAAGACGTAGCGGCAGCCGGCCGCGGCCGGGACGGGCAGGGTCAGGCCGAAGCCAAGGGAGTCGGCCGCGACGGTCTCCTTCTTCGCGACGATCTGCGCGGTGAAGGTACAGACGCCGTTCGCGGAGACGTACCGGCCGGAGCCGGAGGTGCCATCGGTGCCAGCGACGTTGGTCAGCTTGGGGGTCCAGTTGGTCATGCGGGTGCACGTCCTTCCGTAGGGGGAGAAGCCCGCCCGAGTGGCGAGCCGGGGAAGATTGCGGGTCCTCGCGTGCTTGCGTCGCGTACTGCTGCCGACGCGCGTCTCTGGACGGCCCCGGGGTCCCGACTGCTTGCGCTACGCTCTGAGTTGGTCGCCCGTGCTGTGGACGACCTCGGCTGAGTAGTCCGGCCCGTGACCGGACGGCGAAGACGCCTGAACCCGCGCAGCGGGGATCCCAGCGCTGAACGGCCAGTCCGCTTCCGGTTCGCCCTGTACGCCAGGCGTGCCCGGGTCACGGGACCGTGTGCGCTGCGAGGGGACGACCGTGGGAGACAAGAACCGGGCGCTGAAGGCTGCCGCCCGCAAGTACATGGAAGAGTCCGGCGAGACGTCGCTGCAGGCCGCCATGCGGCACGTTCGCCGCGAGTACGAGCAGGGTCAGCGCGACGACGACGCGAGCGACGACCAGGAGCGCATGGGCTTCGACGAGGCCCCTTACGCTGACGAGTACGAGCACCGTCCTCGGGTGACGGGCACCGGCTACTTCATCGCGTGGGGCGTGCAGGAACTCCTCGGCCTGGACCAGGTCCAGCAGCTCGTTCAGCACGCCGAGAAGGACGGCCAGCCGGACGCCCCCGATCCGATCACCTGCCACCTGTGCGACCGGCCCATCGACGTCACCCGTGAGGAAGTGGTGCACGTGGGCATCGCCCTCCGGGAAGTCCAGCGGCCCGGCACGCCGAAGCCCACCGAGCTGCAGTTCCCCGTCTGGACTCACGACCAGTGCGGCCACACTCGCGTCTGGTCGTGGTCTCAGCTCACCCTCGCGCGACGCCGGCGCAACCTGCCGGTCCACACGGCCGACCTGCCGCCCAGGCAACACCGGCGCGGCCGGACGCCGATCGAGGACTACTACGTGTTCACGATGCCGGAGGACAGCCCGCCGGTGTTCTACCTGCAGCCTGGCGACGACCACCGCTGTGGGGTGCTCGGCTTCCGTGCCGACCGGCTGTCCGACGGCCTGCCCGCGCTCGACCTCTCCCGGGAGGCGCCCCGCCCGCTGGAGGAGTGGTCGATCGCGGCCGACCGTACGGGGCTGCTCTACATCGAGCGGCAGGGAACCGGACGCTGGTACCAGCCGCCGACCCCATGGGCTCCGCCGCCCGAGTGGCTGGCCGCCGCGCACTTCCACGGCAAAGCGATCTTTCTGACGGCCCCGGCTGGCTCGGTGCCCGTGGCGAAGTTCGAAGCGGGCGCGGGCAGCAACCTGGTGGACCTGCTCGCCGTCGGCCAGAAGGACCTGCTGTTCGGTGCGGTCATGACCGTCACCGGTCTCGCCTGAGAGGGGGTCCTACGGATGGCCACACGCTTCTTCACCTTCGCCGCAGCACGCATCACGGGCCACGACGCCGCCGGCGATCCCTTGCCGGGCTCGGTGCTCGACCTTCCCGTGCATGGTCTCGCCCAGGTTGCACCGGACTCCGCATCGCACTGCGGCGAGCGGTTCACTCTCCTCCTGGCCCTCGCCGAGTCCCCCGCGCTCCCCCGCACCGACGAGGGATGGGGGCACGATGTGCTGCTGTGGGATCCGTCCCCGGTACCGCCGTTCAGTGGCCACCGGGAGGTGTGGCTGCACAGGGTCGCCCTGAGCCTCCAGGACATCGGTTCGGGCTGCGTAAGCCTCTTCGGACCCGCCTGGGGTCGGTCCTTCCACCTGGAGCGCAAGCCGCCCGTCCCGTTCGCAGGCGGGGACTGCCCCGACTGGGACCTGCTGGTTCCGGCGGGAACCGTCTGAACGAGCCATGGCGGCCGTGCGCGCCTGCGGCGGCCGCCATACTCGTGTGCATGGATCAGACGCCCAGCACTCCGTTCGAAGCCCTCTTCGGCGCCCCCGCGCCCTCTGCGGACGTCCGGGCGGAGCCCATGCACTTCGAATCGGTCGGTAAGAGCTGTGACTTCTGCATCGAGGGGTTGGTGGGAGCGACGCACGAGCCAGCCGTGTGGGCATACCCGTGCGGGGAGGCCGTGCGCAAGGTGCCGTTGGGCGAGTTCGGCGCCACGGTCGACTTCCCGATCCAGGCCGGCCTTTGGTACGCGTGCGCGCGCTGCCACCGCTACATCAAGGGCAACGGCTGGGCGGCGCTGGCCAAGGCTATGGGCTTCCCGGAGGGCGACGCCGGCAGCGACATGTGGCAGGCGTTCCGGGTCGCGCGGAAGAAGGGGCCTGGGTACGCCTGGCCGCTCGTCGCAGCCAAGACGCCGGACGTCTATCCGGCGGCCGCGAACGCCTGGCGAGACGTGGTCGCCGAGTATGACGGAGAGGCGCGCGCGGCCCTGGAGTCGGTGCGGCTCGTCACCGTCATCCTGGGCACGCTGTACGGACGTACGGCCACGGAAGAGACCGTCGAGTACCTGCGCGACACCGTGGGCCCGGACGTGGTGACAAGGTTCCGGGGCCGGCTGGGCAACGAGACGAACGTGGCGGTGTACTCCGACGCCTCAGCCGCGTGACCGCGGCTACTTGATCGGGTGGGCGTCGAGCCAGTCCGCCAGGTCGTGCGCCGACCCGAACACCTTCGGCCGGTTGGTGCCGTAGGCCTCGGCGCCCTGGTCCTCGCCGACGGCCAGGCCCTCCTCCATCGTGTCGATGAGGTTGTAGGCCTCGGTCCAGAACTCCGGGCCGACACTCTTCTCGGCGTTCATCGCCTTACGCAGGTCACGAGCCGAGTCCACGATGGTGTTCATCTTGTCCCAGCACGTTCCGGCTTCCTTCGTGCACACGTCGTCGAGGTACGCGGTTGCGGCGACGTCCTTGAAGGCCTTCGAGGCCTCGCTGAAGCTGGGTGCCTTCGCTGACGCGGCCGCCGGCTTCTTCGCGTCGGCATCCGCATCTCCCCCGCACCCGGACACTCCTACTGCGGCCACGACGGCGAACGTGATGCTCGCGGCGGCCCCCCACCCCTTGATCATGCGCAGATCATGCCACGGCCCCGCCGGGGCGGGGCCGTGGTGAGTTATTCAGCCGCTGACGGTGGCTGAATCGCTGCGCTGGTCCGCGGCCGCGACTTTCGCGACGTGGCGGGGTGCAGTGATCCAGACCTGCGAGCGGTCGCGGGTTCCAGACTGCGCAATGTGTCCCTTGCTGGCCCACACCTGCAGAGTGTCGCTGATGCCCCCGCGAGAGGACACGCCGTCCGGCTGGAGCGCCTGCAGCTCCTTGATGGTGATGCCGCGGCTCCCTGCCTTCTCCATGGCCTGCCACAGCTCGTGACGGTTGTCGGGAACCTCGCTGCCGTCCGGGAACGTGGGCACGGCGCGCAGGACCGGCCGACCGCCACCCGGCCCGGACGGCGGAGTTGGGGGCGTGGGCGGCTTCGGCGGGGTCGGGTCGTCGTCCGGCTCGGGCTCGATCGCCGGGTGCGCTCGGGCCTCCACCTCGATAGCGTCGAGCGCGTACCGGTGGGTCATCGCTCCGATGTCGTCCGAGGTCATCAGGTAGCCGCGCGACTCCACGGGCTCCTGGTTCTCCCGGTCCCAGCGCAGGAACTTGCCCGGCGCGTCCAGCTCACCGAGCGTCCAGCCGTCGCCATGAGCGCCGGGGCCGAAGATGAGGTTCGCGGTCGTCGACTCCTTGGCGCCCAGGCCGAGGCGCACCTGGTACTGCTGACGGCCGTCCGTGGATCCGCCGAACACCTTGTTGGACGGCGACTGCGTCGCGCAGACCAGAGTGATGCCGACGAACCGCGCGATCTGCAGGAGAGACTCAACGAGCTTGGCGGCTGCGGGCACCTGCCGCACGAGCTCGGCCAGCTCGTCGATGAAGACGAACCAGGCGGGCCCGTGCTCGCCGGGCACCCACTTCTTGACCGGCCTGCCCAGCTTCTCGCTGAGATCGCCCAGATACTTGCCGCGCCGCTGGACCTCCGCCCGGATCACCTTGAGCAGCTGCATGGCGCGGCTGGGGCTGTCGGCCAGGCCAAGGGCGCAGTTCCGCCACGGGCCCAGCTCGACCGCGCCCGGCTTGAGGTCGATGAGCATGACCTCGGCGTCCCGGCAGGCTACCGCCCAGGCGATGAGCACGTTGAGCAGGCCCGACTTGCCGCTGTCGGTCGCCCCGCCGATGAGGACGTGGTTGTAGAGCATGGCGATCCGGACGAGTTCGCCGTAGGCATCGACGCCGAGCTCCGCCGGCTCCAGGCACGTCGACGTCGCCGGGCCGGGCCACGGGATCGGCTCGGCGAGCGGGTCGGTCTCGTACAGGGTGACGATCAGCTCGTTGTCGTGCTCGCCCCGGGACAGGCGCACCCGACCGGGCAGCCCCAGGTTGTTGGCGAACTGCTCCTTGGCCGCGATGACCTTCTGCGGGGCGGTGTGGCGGCCGGCGGGCAGCTCGACCGTCGCGCGCCATCCGAAAGGCGTGTAGTCGAGCGACGTCACGTTCACCTCGGCCACGGACAGCATGGCGACGAGGGCCTTGACGAGCTTGGTCTCCTCGCGGGTGGCGCCGGTCAGGCTCGGCCCCTCGGTGTTCGTGCCGAGACCAGCGGCGGTGACTCCGGCCTTTGCTGCCTTCACCTGCAGGGACATGCGCTCGTTGCGCTGCTTCGTCAGCCACGGCCCGTAGACGGCGTACGCGGCACCTCCGGTGACGGTGGCCGCGATCAGGGACGGGACGGACGGGCCCAGGGCGGCCCCGACCCAGGTGTTCGCCAGGACGACGGTGCCGCCCGCGCCCGCGCTGGCGATGCCCTTGTGCTTGGCGGTGAGGCCCTTCCAGCCGAGCGCGGCCGCGCCCAGGGTGGCGAGGCCGTAGGCGGCGTGCTCCTGCCAGGTGACTCCGGTGACGTGATGCCACCAGGACATGGCGGTCAGGCCGAGATCGGCGGCCGCCGGGGCGAGTTCGAAGCGGCGGCGGAAGGTGTAGCGGGCAACGGCGATACCCGTCGCACGGGCACGCCCCAGGGACGGGGACATGGAGGCCTCCGGGAAGTGACGTGACGGGAAGTGAGCGCAAAACCCCAGGTCGGGGGCGCTTCACGTCACGTCAGCGGCAGCTTGGAGGCCGTCGGGACGTCGGTCGGGTAGATCGTGCTGTGCAGCATCGCGGGCTCCCAGTCGTGTGTACGGCCGGGGGCGGGTTCGCTGTGTCCCACTCCGGCCAACAACCCCGTAGGGCTGTGGTGTTGATGATCAGGGTAGCGCGGCAGCCGCAACGAGAGGGCGTGTGAGTTCCGGCACCAGGTGCTCAAGGAACGCTTCCTCCAGCGTTCCGAGGGTCGGCGCGGGGCTGGTCGACCAGCCGCAGGCACACACCGCCGTGACACCACCCTCATCCGGGTAGCGGCGGGTCACCGGCCGGTGGCGGTCCCAGGCGTAGCTGTGGTCGGGGCAGACGTAGAGCGCGCCGGCTCCCGGCCCGGGGACCCCTCTCCAGCCGTTGGGCCAGGGCTGCGCCCAGTCGAAAACTGCGGGGCAGGCGGGTACGAGGCAGCCGCGCAGGACCACGGCGTCGAGGTGCTGCAGCGGGGCCATCACGCTGCAGCCGCGAGCAGCGGCACGAGTTCGACATCGGCCAGCTTCTCCCGGTACGCGCGGCGGCGGGCACGGTGAACGGCCCGGCGCGCGAGGCACAGTTCGCCGGGGCCGACGAGGCATTCGGGGCAGGCCACGCCGAAAGCACCGTGCCGGTACAAGCGCAGGGTCTCGTACAGCCCGTCCAGGACTGGGTCGGGGATGTTGCTGGCCGTGGGCAGCGGCAAGGGATGCTCCGGATGATGTGGCGTCCTGGCAAGGGCTGGGCCGATCCCGCTGACACGGGTGTTCCGCCCGGGGCCTGATGGCCTTCACCTCTTGGAGACGTGCCAGAGCGGCCAGGTATTACAGCTCTCGAAACTCGGTCGAGGAGGGATGTAACGCGGCGGGTCCGTCTGTCGTCGTTGTGGTGAAGGGGGCGGCCGCAGGGCGCCCTGCGGTGGTACTCGGGCACGTGCCCGACCGGAAGGCACGGGAGCCGAGGAGCTGTGAGTCATGGGACGGCGAAGCCGGAATCGTCGCGGTATCCGCTACACAGTGAATGCTTTCGGGCCGAATATCGGAAGCTGCTCGGGTTCACCATGCAGAAATTTCGGCTGGCGGAGTCGGATGCCGAGGATATCGTCATGAAGCTGGCTGAGGAGTCCTGTAAGCACGAATTCACGGACGTTGAGGGAGTCCGGAAATTCTTCTGGAGCCGGATCATCGCCCGCGGCATCGACTTCCTCCGGGCCCGGAAGCGGATGGCCGACCTCCTGCAGGCGGCGGCCGCCGCGGTGGGGTGCGCACCGGACGAGCGGGGCGGAGACCCGGCGGCCTCCGTACCCGATCGCCTCTTCGCCCTGGAGCTACTGGCCCAACTGCCGGACAAGGAACGGGAGTACGCGGCAACGATCCTGGCGGGCCTGACGCCCGAGGAGTTGGCGGAGCAGCTCGGGATCAAGCCAGGTGCGGAACGGGTGCGTCGGCACCGCCTCACCGAAAAGATCAAGACCCTCGCCACGGAGAGCCGGGAGGCGCAGCGATGACCAACGAACAGAGTCCCGACTTCACCCCCGCCACGCCGTCCGAGGATGTTCGTCTCATGCAGTTCGGAATTCACCCCGACGACCTTATTGCCAGCGATTTTGACGACGATCCGCATTCACTGACGCTCGCCGTCCTACGTGAAGCAGCAGAACATTTCAGCAGCCCGTTCGAGCCCGCAGACGTGACCGACGAGGAAATCAAGGAGAAGGCGGCTTCTATCTTCGGCGAGGAATTCTCCGAAGTTCCCGCAGAGATCGAAGAGCCTGAAGAAGAGAGTAGCCCCGACCCCAATGCCACCTCGGGGACTTATTGGTTCACCCCCTTCGAATTCTCCCTGCGCCTGCCGCCGTTGCGTGTTCTGAGCGCGCAAGATGACGCGACGGCGTTTTGGTTCTTCCCCGAGCATGGTGATCGAGAGCCAACGCACCGAAAGCTGCGCAGCCCCGCAGCCTCCTGGTGGCTTGGGCTGTCAATCCCGCACCTGCTGACCGAACGAAGGGAACGCCTGGCTGCTGAACTCGACGTCCGCTCGACGCGCTGGCTTACTGCGATGCAGGGACCGAGCATCCAAGTCGAGGGGCTGAGCGAGCAGCACTCGTTCGTGCTGGCACTGCCGCAGCGACTCGATGCCACCTGGGTTACCTGCAGGCACTGCTCCTGCGAGCAACCTTCCTGCTCCGGCAAGTTGCCGCGGAGTACGTCGGAAACCCTGCTGGTGCTGCTTGATTCCATCCCAGCGCGCACCACCGCAGTCGCCCCCTGGAAGCAGCGCAGTGCGGCGGCCGGCGAGTACCGGTGGCGAAGCCAGGACAGGCTTCGCAGGTGGCTTGAGGAGGTGACAGAGCATCTGAGTGAGCGCAGGGGAGTAACGCGCAACGATGTAGGAGCAGTGCTCTGGCTAGCCGACCCACGGTCACCATCCAACTCCCCTGGCGCCGCTGTGCTGGTCCCTGTCCCTGAGTGGCTGCAGCCTGCCCGAGACCACTTGCCGCAACTTTCACAGCTTTGGGACTCCACGCTACGAACTCATCTTGCACGCGAAATAAACGATGCTTGCAGGCAATGACTGCGCAGCAATTAACCCGCCAAATGTGGTTCGGGAGGTTCGCAGATTAGTAAGTAAAACTAGAGCGTGCCGTAGACGGCACGCTATTCGGCATGTCGGCGTGCATTTCCCTCGCGGGATCGGGCGCGACGCGCGCGCCCAGGCCAGCACGGCGGCCGCCGGGGCGGCCAATCCCCCAAAGTTCGCTAATCCTAGTGAACCACCTGAAAAGCGACCGACAGAACGGGCCTCACGGGGGCCGATCGCGGATGCCTGCGGGTGATCGGGTCACCGGAGCCCCGAAAGGCCGCCAGCGGGGCGTACGGCGCCGCCCGGCTCCCCTACTCCCCCGGCCGGGCTAGCATCATGCGCTTAGGCTCGCCTTACCTCCTATTCGTGGAAGAATACGAGGTAGTGAGGGGCAGTCAGGGAAACCGACAGATGCCAGGGGAGCCGGCGTGACGACAGCGACGGAAGCGACCGACCCGGACGACATCGTCTATGGCGAGATCGTCGACGACGAGGTCCCCGCGCACCTTCCGGACCGCGCCGCAGACGAGCCCGCCGCACCCCGCTACCGAGTCACCCGGAACACCATCCTGGGGCCGGGGGAACTGCCACCGCGCGTCGAAGAGCATTCCGGGTTCACCGAGGATGACTTCCGAGTCTCCGAGCGCACCCGCGAGCGTCTGCGCCGCGCCGCGGGCGGCCGCTCCCGCAACACCCGGATCAACCGCGACTCCACGCGGAACCGTTTCCAAGCCTGGTGTGAAGCCAACGGGCGGATTGCTCAGCCCTCCACCACCGCAGCACACATCGCCGAGTACATCGGCACCCTGATGGACACCGGTCAGCCGAACGGGACCCCCTACAGCCCGGACACCCTGCTGGCCTACCTGTCCCGCATCCTCACCTGGTACCCCAAGGGCGAACGCCCGGACGGCTCGAAGATCCGCGACATCATCGAGGACTACCGCGACCTGGAGTACCCGGCCGGGCTGAGCGACCAGGCCGCCGCGCTCACCCTGGAGCACCTGCTGCCGGTGCTCCACGCCATCGACGAGTCCACCCGCATCGGACGGCGGGACGCGGCCGCGCTCGTCGTCGGCTACCGGCTGCTGCTGCGCGGCATCGAGATCGCTGACCTGCCCAACGCCGACCTACGCCCGGTTCTCACCGGCCCGCGGCCCGGGGTATGGGTCCGGGTTGCCAAGACCAAGACCACCAACGCGAAGACCGCTGCGTGGCGCTTCTACGCCGACCGCGACGACCTGCGCTTCGCCGGCCGCGTCGCCGCCTGGAAAGCCGACCTCGCCGAGCTCGGCGCGGACGCCCCTCACCTGCCCTTCCTGCGCGCCCTGACCAAGAAAGGAGACCTCCAGCTCGGCCGTGCCCACGCCACCGTCCGAGGCCTGCGTCTGTCCGGGCGCACCATCAACACGATCATCCAGACCCGGGCGGCCGCTGCCGGAAAGGAGATCATCGGCGGGCTGCCGGTGCGCTCGCACTCGCTGCGAGTGGGCGCCAACAACGACCTCAAGCGCGGCGGAGTCTCCAGGACCCGCCGCAACGAAGAGGGACGCTGGTCCCCGGACTCCCAGCTCACCGACACCACGTACAGCCGCGCGGACGCCCTGGCTGGCGCCCAGCAGGACGACGTGTTCGAGGCCGTGCCGCTGTACGGGCAGTGGCCGACGCCTGAGACGCCGTCCCACACTCCGCCGCGGGCCTGACAGATGAACGGGAAACGTCAGGGTCAGGGCCATATTTTCAGGTAGGTGGTCCCGGTGTGGTCTCAGACGGCATACTCGATGCATGGCTGGCATCGAGATCGACGACACCACCGCAGACGAGCTGCAGGCCCTGGCCGACGCGGCGGGGCTGCCGCTGGATACCTACCTTGCGCAGGTGGCCCAGGAGAAGCGGCACGAGCGTGCGCTGAACGAGGGTGCGGCGATCTTCCGGCAGGTCACCAGCGACCCGGAGACGATCGCCGCGTTCGACGCCGAATACGGGGCCCCCGCGCCGGCCCACACGGCACCGCGGGCGGCCTGACCTGTGCCTGGCGAGTACTACGTCGACTACCGGTGGTTCCTGGAACGTCAGGCTGAGCTGCTGGACGACCTCGCGGTCAACGACTACTCCGTCTTCGTCGGCCTGGCCGCCCGGCACAAGGTCGACCCGCCCCGCCATGACCAGCACCACCCGGATGCCTTCTGGCGGGCGGCCGTGATGCTGGAGGAGTGCGTTGTCCTCCGCCCCCTGCCCACTCGCAACGAGCTGTACGGCTTCGGCTTGGCCGTGGCGTACCTGGGGATGCACGGGGTGCGGGTAAACACGAAGTTCGAGGCGTGGCGCGAACTGATCGCCGACATCACCGCTCTGCGGCTTGACTCGTTCACCATCGCCGAGCGGCTGCGCTCCCTGCGTATTCCTGATTGATCGCGCTGCGCTCAACGCGGGTCTCCTGTACGGAGGTTCCGTCACGGTGAAGGGCGGTCTCCGGAAGTACCCGGAGACCCGGAAGCGCGGGAACCGAATGCGGCCGGGATCGCTCAACGAACGGCTCCAGCTCCTTGCCGAGCAGGTCGGCGTGCCCTTCATCGACGGCAAGAAGGTCCGCTCTCACTCCTGGCGGGCCGGGGCGAATACCGACATGGCCGAGCGGGGCGTGCCACTCTCGGAACGGAACAAGGCTGGCCGGTGTGCGGACGGTTCCCACACTGCGGACACCGTCCATGGCCGGCGCCACGGCGTAGGCACCCGCGACCCACTCAACGCGGTCCCTCTGTACGGCGGCCCGGCCCACGCCTCCGTTGCGCAAGCCCGTGAGCCACGGGCCGTCAACACGGACCTCGAAGACGCTGGGTAGTGTCGTGACACACCTATCTGGAAGGGCAGTTGAATGGCCAGCGACGTCGTAATTGCTCAGACGACCATCGACAACGAGGAGAAGGCGCAGGCCCTCGCGAACGGTGCTGTGGGGAAACGATTGGCGGCGTGCGCCCATATCGACCAGCCGTTCACTGCGGTGTACCGATGGAAGGGCGCCATCGAAACGGCCCGGGAGTGGCGGATCTCGTACAAGACGACCACAGAGCGGCTGCCAGAGTTGGAAGCCTGGGTGTCCAGGAACCACGGCTACGAGGTTCCTGAGTGGATCACCCTCCCGGTGACCGGTGGGTCTGCGGCCTACCTGGCGTGGGTCGCAGAAGAGACCACACCGCAGTCCCCGGAGTAAGCCTTAAGCGGCGAACTGCTGCAAGTGCCGCGCGAGTTCGCGCTCACGTTCCGGAAGCTGGGAAGCGACGGCCTGGGCGCGGGCTCGCCCCATGGTGGTGGGACGGACCTCGGTAGCCGCGGCGAACTGGCGTGACACGTAGACGCCTTGGTCGATGTCGCCACCGCGCAGCAGCGCAGTTGCCAAGTCGCCCAGCACGACAACTCCGGCTTCCGGCAGTTCCCTGCCCAGCCGGCCCACTGCGTGGTCAGCAGTCTCAGTTAGCTCCTGCCGCCCGAGTAACCCGTACACCGACAACGCCAGGGAATCCATCCGGTAGGGAGTCATGAAGCGCACCCACGCCTGCTCGCTGGTGTGATCGGCGAAGTCGTACGCGAAGCGGGCGCGGTCCAGCGCGCGGAGGGCGTTGGCCTCGTCGCCAGCATTCGCCGCTTCTTCCGCAAGCCGACCATAGATCCAGGCGGCAGCAGCGGCGTTACCCGGGCCGCGAACATGCTGGGCGGCCTCGGCCAACACCTTCGCGGCCTTCTCTGGGCTGGCCGGTCCGTAGCTTGCATAAGCCCGTGCCAGCGCCCACAGCGGGGGGTGGCCGGCAGCTTTCGCGCAGTCCATGGTGACCTCGTAGTACGAACGCGCTCGCTCATCGTCGCCCAAGTCCCACGCGACCCATCCCGCCAGGGCGGCCGTTT
Organism: Streptomyces sp. 11x1; assembly: GCF_032598905.1. NCBI lineage: Bacteria > Bacillati > Actinomycetota > Actinomycetes > Kitasatosporales > Streptomycetaceae > Streptomyces > Streptomyces sp. 11x1. The sequence goes on from NZ_CP122459.1 coordinate 61,460, forward strand.
CGCCAGCTGCGACCGTCAGTACCCGTTCGTGCTCACCAGCGCGCGGCAGCGCCGCCGTAATCGCGTCTAGGTGTCCCTCTACTTCGTTTTGTAGTTGGAGCGCAGTCAGGTTGCCCTCGCGTACGTGCAGGGCACCTGCACGATCAACGAGGCTAGCAGCCCCTTCTGAGTCGATCTTCCTGCCCTTGGTCAGGGCGTGTGCGAGGCGTTCCCATGGCTCGGCAGCGGCGGCTGCGCCAACGACGGCACCTCCAAGTAGCGTGCGGCGTTTCACGTCGTCCTGTTCCTCCTCTTGGCGGCGGGCATGCCTCCGTCGCGCGCGGGCGGCTGCGGCCTCCCGTTGTAGGAACTCAGGGGGTATGCCGCATGCCACCGCGATGTACACGAGCGTGTGGTTCGTTGGGATGTTCCGGCCGGTTTCGTAGCGGTTGATCTCACGCCGGGTCATGGTTTCCCGGCCCGAGGCAGTATTGATCGCGTCTGCCTGCTCGTCCTGCGTTCGGCCAGCACCTTTCCGCAGTCGAACCAGTAGCTCGGCGAACTCGTCTGTTGCCATGAGTGTGACCTCGTCGTCGTGTGGATACCAATCATGGCCGCAACTTCCCCCGCCAGTTTCCCCCTTGACAAGTTTTTCCCCCTCGGATTTCCCCTGGCAGATGACTCGGGCCCGCGAAACGGTGAAGCCATCACCACGATCCGCGAGGCACTCGCTCCTGAGCGCTGCTGCCCTCCGGCCTAGTCGAGAGTGCGTATCCGAGCACAGCCGTGGACCAGGGAGTCCTCATGCCCCACCCCAGAGATCCAGAATCCGTCAGCCCTGTCGAGGTACGGCAGGCGAAGGCAGCGTCCGGTGTGCTGGTGCACGCGCCCCGCGACCGCGCGTTCGCGGCCAGTACGTGGCTCCTGGCGGCAGCACAGGATGCGTCCCAGGCCCAGGCGGCCTGGCGGGAGCGGGACGGGATCGCGCTCCTGCGCTGCGGCGGCCTCTTCGGCGCGGTTCGCATCTCGGCTGACCTGGTACGCGCCGCCGCGGCCACCGAGAACACGCGGGAGGTCGACGGGTTCCTTGCGGAGGCGCTACCCGGCGCTCCGGTATTCATGGACCAGTACGCCCAGCGGTACTACGTGCTCGTGCCGGTGAGCACCGGCAGGCGCCCGGAGTGGTTGGCCTCCCGTCGGCCTCTGAGAGCGGAGTTCCTCGGCCGCGGCTGTTTCCTCGGCGTGCCGCGGCCCGATGTCACCGAGCCGGAGAGCACGCGCTGTTACTGGTGCGTGCCGATGGACGGCCCTGGCACCCTTGCCGTCCCGGATGCGGTGTCCCAGCTCGTCTCGGTCGGCCGATCCAGGCTGGCGACAGCCGATGGAACCGGAAGCATCCCGCCATCGGCCTTCCGCGCATAGACCGGCGTCGGCCCCGCGTATCCATCCCCACACGGCCGCGCGGTCGACGCCTTCCACCTCCACCCCGTACCGCGAGAGAGACATGTCCCGACTCCTCACCCCCCTCACCTACAAAGGTCTCCCCGTCCCCAGCATCGCCGCGTGGAGCGCTGAGGCTTTACCGCAGCCCGCCCTCGTGATCTCCAAAGACGGCATTGCATTCGAAGACAGTGTCGGCCACAACGGCTACACCCTGGGCCGTGACGCGGCCGGGGTGCTGTGGCAGCGGTGGGCGCTGCGCCAAGGCGACGGTACGACCGACTTCCGCACGGTCCACGGGCCGCGCCAAAGGCGCGCGATGCGCAAGCAGCTGTGCCAGGTGTGTGGCGGCCCCTCGGACGAGAACGAGCAGGGGCGGCTGTACCTGCTGGAGGACTACCGGGGCGTGGAGAACTGGCCCGAGCGGGAGGTCACGACGCATCCGCCGCTGTGCCGCCCGTGCGTGCCCCTGGCCGTGCAGCTGTGCCCGCATTTGAGGGGCAAGGTCGCAGCTGTCCGAGCCCGCCGGGTGTCCGGCGACGGCGTGCACGGCATGGTCTACCAGCGCGGGGAGAACGGTGCCCCGGTCGAGTCCACGGTGAAGGTGGTATTCCACGGCGACTGGCGCATGAAGTGGATGCTCGGCGGCCAGCTGGCCGCCACCCTCGAAGACGTCACGGTCGTGGACCTGGACGATCTGCTGGTGGGCCCGGCCGTGAGAGAGGCGGCGGACGCATGACGTCACCCGGCCGTACGCCCGTCATCGTTGAGGCCCCCGAGAACACCCCGGCGCGTCGTGGGCTGCTCCTGTCGGCCGCCGGGCTCTTGGCCCTCGCTTCCGGTACGGCGCTGTCGACTGGAGTAACGCGGGTCGTGCAGGCCGCGCCGGACGTGCTGCCCGAGTGGGTCCGGTTCGGCAGCGCGCTGATCGTGACGCTCTGGCTTGCCGGGCTGATCATGGCCCGAACCACCGCGCACTCGCAGCGGCAGCGCATACCGCGGCTGCTCGGGTTCGGTCTGAGCAGCCTCTTCTTCCTCTACACCACGGCTCCGGCCTCCACCACGCTGGCCCAGCACCTGGGCAACGCCGTGTACGGGTGCACGCTGGCGTGGCTGGCCGTCGAGGTGTGCCGCGCCCACGGGGTCCGGCTGCGCCACGGCTTCCCCCTCGCGGACGGCGGGCAGCGCCGCCGGACCTGGATGGTCACGTCGCTGTCCTACCTGATCTGCGCGATCTGGAGCTTCCTGTTCACCCACACAGTGGCCGGCCTGCGAGCTGTCGGCATCAACGAGGCACTGATCGTGGGGTTGGACCAGCGTTCCGCCATCGGCGTGGCATCGGTCGTGGACGGCGTTCTCGCTTTCACCGCGACCGTGGCGATCGAGGACGTCGTGATCGTCGCCGCAGCCGTCACGCTGCTGTCCGCCGCCCGGCGCCCGGCCTGGCAGATCTACGCCGTGGTCTGTCTCGTCGAGATCGCCCTCCACGCGTACATGGGCGCGGTCGCCCTCGCTATCGCCTTCTACGCGGGGGGCCGTGTCTGGCTGTACCGGCGCTTCGGGGGCGTCGTCCCCCTGGTGATCGGGCACCTCGTGCTCAACCTTCTCGTGCTCGTCAACTGGGCCGCCCCGGCGAGCCTCTCGAAGTTGCTCAGTGCGATCGTGGCCGCCGCGTCCGTCTACGGCGCCAGTCGGCTGTGGAGCCGGCAGGGGGGAGAGAAGACGTGACTTTGCGCACCGGGCCGAGATGGGTCATCGGCGACTGCTGGCTCGGATGCCGGGGGACGGGCGTGTGGGTGACCTGGCTCGGCCCGGTGCAGTGGGAGGGCCAGCACGCTCCGCTCATGACGTGCGCGCCGTGTCTCGACCGTCTCAAAGCCCAGGCGCTCGCCTACTTCATGACACCGCGGGAGCTCTCCGCCTGACCTCCCGGTACCGCCACCAGCAGACGTCAGGCGGGTCCAGCTGATGCACAGACGTCCGTCTCCTGCAACTCCCCCCCGGCATGGGCAGGAGACGGACCCTGCCCTCCGGCCCGCTCGTTGTCGCTCGACGCGAGCAGGCCGGAGGGTGCCCCTCACGAATCCGCTCAGCGCCCCAACGAGGAGCGGCGAGCGGCAATATGCCCTTCCACTCCGCACCACTGACCACTGGAATACGGAGACGCCATGCTCATCCCCCCTCTCGACCCCACCGAGCACAGATCAACGGTCGTAGTGATCACCGGAGGATGGTCCCGTGAACGGGACCGCGCTCTACTGTCCGGCCGGACCGTATGTGAAGCCCTGGACGAGATGGGAGTCAAGACACGCGTCATCGACCTCTCCGGGCCGTGGGAAGACATGCTCGACAGTCTGGCCGAGGGCGAGAAGGCCTTCCTTGCCATAGCAGGTCGAGGTGCGGAAGACGGCCGTCTTCAAGGACTTCTGGAGACGTTGGGCGTCCCCTATACCGGCTCGGGGGTCTTGGCTTCCGCTGTCGGCATGAACAAGGTCCACGCCAAGACGCTGGTGTCGGCTGCCGGCGTTCGGGTCCCCGTCGGAACCCGGATTGAGCCAAGGGTTCTCCCCGACGGCGAGACGGCCCGCATCATCAGCGCGCTGGGGCTCCCTGCGATCCTGAAGCCGGTCAGCGAAGGAGGTTCGATCGGCATTCAGGTCGTCACGTCGATGGAGAGCCTCACCTCCGCGCTTACGCACATCGGCGACGAAGAAATGATGGCCGAGGCGTTCCACCCCGGCCGGGCCGTCAGCATCGGGGTCCTGGAGGACCGTGCCGGAGCGGTGCACGTCCTGCCCCCGCTGGAGGCCGTGACGCCGAACGGCATCTACTCGTACGCCGCGAAGCGCGGCACCGCTGACTGCGATTACTACTGCCCGGCACGCGTCAGCCCCACCACGCTCGACGACCTGAGGTGCCAGGCGGTCGCCGCTCACCGTGCTCTGCACTGCCACTCGTACTCGCGGCACGACTTCGTCGTCGGCGATGACGGCCTGGCCTGGTGGCTGGAGGTCAACACCCTGCCGGGCCTGTCGAGGAACGGGAACCTTGCCCGCATGGCACAGGCTGAGGGGATTTCGTACGAGCAGTTGTTGACCCACATCCTGCGCGGCGCGGACGTCGACCGCCGCGCCCGGCCGTAAGGCGGCGGCTGTGCTCTCGATCCACCACGTCCTGAATGCAGCCGATACGCTGCGCGAGGTGGCCTCGCGCACGCCCATGCTGACGTCGGGGGCCCTCAACGAACAGCTCGGCCGTCGCGTGTGGGTGAAGGCCGAGAACCAGCAGGTGACCGGTAGTTTCAAGTTCCGCGGCGCGTACAACGCGCTGGCCGCCCTCGCCCCACAGGACCGTAGCCGGGGCGTCATCGGCGCGTCCTCCGGGAACCACGCCACCGCCCTCGCCCGAGCGGCACAGCTCTTCGAGGTGCCGGCCGTGGTCGTCGTCCCAGACGACATTCCCGAGGTGAAGCGGCAAGCCATCACGAACCTCGGCGCCCGGGTCCTCTCGTACGACCGGCGCTCCGGACGCCGTGACGCCATGGTCCACCAACTCGCCTACGAGAACGGGTTGGTGATCGTGCCGTCGGCGAACCACGAGCGGGTCATCGCCGGTGCGGGAACGGTCGGCTGGGAGATGCTCGAAGAGATTCCGACCCTGACAACGCTCCTCGTCCCGGTCGGAGGTGGCGGGCTCGCGGCTGGCACCGCAGTCGCGGCCGCCGGGCACGACCCGAGCGTCAAGGTCATCGGAGTTGAGCCGGCCTCGGCCGACGACACGCTCCGCTCCCTGAGCGTGGGGCGGCTCATCCCCATCCCGCCGCCCGTGACCATCGCCGACGGCCTGGGACACTCCGAGCCTGCCCGCATCCCCTTCGAGATCAATCGGCGCCTTCTTGCCGACCTCGTCACCGTTCCCGAGGAGGCGATAGCCGCGGCGATGGCGTACCTCTTCCGCTACTTCCGGCTCGTTGTCGAACCGTCTGGAGCTGTCGCCTTCGCGGGCCTCCTCCAATCCCTCGATCGTCTTCCCTCGGGCCCCGTCGGCGTCGTCGTTTCCGGCGGCAACGTCGACTGGGGCATCTACAGAGCCCAGCTCGACCACGCGATGACCAGAATGGAGACACCGGCTCATGCCGCCGCCTTGCTGCACTGACCCGTCGACACCCAGCCCCCTCCACGACCCGGTGGGGATTGTCACTCAGTACGCCACCGCCGACCTCATCGGCCGCATCGCCTACGAGGGGCACGACCCGGGCGACGATCCCGCCTGGAAGACGACCGGCGCACCCTCCCAGAGCCTCTACGCCCGCTGGTGTCGGCACATGTGCGGAATGGCCTGCCTGCGCATGGTCCTGCTGCACCAGAAGGGCTACTCGCTCAACCTGTTCAGCTTGCTCGCGGGTGCGCGCCACTACGGCGCGTACGTACGGACGGGCACCGACATCAAGGGCCTGTTCTACGCGCCGTTCGTCGACTACGTAGAACAGACGCACGGTGTTCCCGCAGCCGTGCACGGCCACCTCGACCTGGACGGCCTCCTCGCCCTTCTGGACACCGGCCACATGGTGATGGCGTCCGTCTCCAAGGAGATCCGCCGGCCTGAAGCGGACCCGGAGCGCAAGGGCGGGCATCTCGTCCTCGCCATCGGCCACCAAGACGGAAAGATCCACTTCCGGAACCCCAGCGGCCACACCCCGGAGTCCCTCACCGCGGCGTTGTCGCCGGACCGCTTCGCCGCCTTCTTCGGCGGCAGAGGCATCTCGCTGGACCCACGCCGCTCCGTACGACGCAGGGCTGCCCCGGCCACCGCGGTCCGCCCGGTAGCGTCTCGACCATCCGCCTGAGCAGGGAGAACTACGTTGCATCCGATGTCCTTGACCACCATCGCCGAAGTCGTCGGCGGCCGTCTCGCCGACGTTCTCGACCCTGAAGCGCAGATCACCCACCCCGCCGTCTTCGACTCCCGCGAAGCCGTCGAAGGGGCGCTGTTCATCGCCCTCCAGGGCCGGAACCTTGACGGACACGCCTACGCCGAGGCAGCCGTCAACAAGGGCGCCACGGCAGCCCTGGTCACCCGGCCCGTCGGCGTTCCCGCGATCGTCGTTGACGACGTACTCGCCGCGTTCGGAATCCTCGGCCGCTACCTCCTCAACGGCGTGCTCGGCCGCGCCCAGGTCGTGGCGATCACCGGCTCGGCCGGCAAGACGAGCACGAAGGACTTCATCGCTCAGGTGCTTCCCGGCAACGTCGTTGCCACGCCCCAGTCCTTCAACAACGAGATCGGCCTCCCGCTGACCATCACCATGGCCGACGAGAGCACCAGCTACCTGGTCCTGGAGATGGGCGCACGCCACATCGGAGACATCCGCGACCTCACCCTCATCGCACAGCCGGACATCAGCGTCGTCACCAACGTCGGGACCGCGCACGTTGGCGAGTTCGGTGGCCGCGAGAACATCGCCACGGCCAAGGGCGAGATCGTGGAAGCACTCCTCAAGGGAGGGCTGGCCGTCCTCAACGCCGACGACGACTTCGTGCGGGAGATGCAGAACCGCACCAAGGGCCGCGTCGTCACCTACGGTCTCAGTGAGGACGCCGTCGTCCGCGCCGTTGACGTCACGACCGACGAGCAGGGACGCGCCTCCTACAGCCTCGTTACCCCCGAAGGCTCCGCATCGGTCCAGCTTCAACTCATCGGCGAGGTGCAGGTTCACAACAGCCTCGCGGCGGCCGTAGTCGGCCGTGAAGCCGGACTCAGTGTCGACGAGATCGCCGCCCGCCTGTCCGGAGCCCAAACCCGCTCCAGGTGGCGGATGGAGAGCCACGTCCGAGCGGACGGCGTGACGATCGTCAACGACGCCTACAACGCCAACCCCACCTCGATGCGCCACTCCCTGAACGCCCTGGCTGCCATGACCGGGGGCCGCGACCAGCGCTCCGTGGCCGTTCTCGGCCGTATGAACGAACTCGGCGAGGACACGCGCACCGCGCACGAGGAGATCGGGCAGTACGCCGCCGAACTCGACCTGGACCAGATCATCCTGGTGGGAGGGGACGAAGCCGGATGGATGCAGGGGGGCGTGAGCAAGGCCGGCGGAAAGGCCGTTCACCTGCCCGACCAGGACACCGCCCTGGACCTGCTCCACAAGATCCTCCGGCCCGGCGACGTCGTCCTGGTCAAGGCAAGCCGAGGGGTCCAGTTGCAGGAACTCGCCGACCGGCTCCTGCAACTGGACCCCAGTTCCGCGGAGGCTTAGGCGGCTGCGGGATCCAGCTCGCCGAGCTCGGCCTGCAGAACCTGACCCGACTCCACGATGTCGCCCGGCCCCATCAGCACGACCACGTCACCGGGCCGAGCCAGGTGGGCCGCACACGCCGCGGCTTCGGCCCGGTCCAGCACCTGGTGCCGGGCACTGCCGCCCTCCTTGTTGATCCGGGCGGACAGGATCCTGAGCGTCGCGGGGTTGACGCCACTGGTGCTGTCCGTCAGGACCACCTCGTCGCATCCGGCCAGCGCCTTCGCGAAGTCGACGTCGAACGCGTCGAGCCGCGACTGGCCGGACGGCTGGAACACCGTGACCACCCGGCCGCCCGAACCGACAAGGGAGCGCGCGGCCGCGAGGTCCGCGCTCACCTCGTCGGGGTGGTGGGCGAAGGAGTCGTAGACCCGCACCCCGGCCGACTCTCCGGCCGAGGTCATGCGACGCGCCACCCCGTCGAAGTACAGCAGCTGCTCCACGGCCTGGTCGCAGTCCTGGCCCAGGGCGTGGAGCGTGGCGAGGGCCGCGGCCGCGTTGAGGAGCTGGTGGGCGCCCGGCACCCGCAGCGCCAGGTCGAAGTCCCGGCCCCCCGGCCCGCGCAGCACCGCCTTGCTGCGTCCGCCTTCGCTGGACACGTCGACCAGCCGCCAGCCCGCGGCCGACGACATGCCGAAGGTGATCACCCGCGGCCCGTCGCCGGCCATCGCCAGCCTGGAAGCCAGTTCGCGGGCGCCGGGCGAGTCGGCGTCCAGCACCAGGGTGCCGTCCTTGTGCAGCCCGCCCCGGACGCACTTCTCGTAGGCGTCGACGTGGTCGATCGCCTCACCGTAGGTCTCGGGGTGGTCGAACCCGATGTTGGTGATCACCGCCACCCGCATGGCCATGCCGACGTGCGTGTGGTCCGACTCGTCGACCTCCGCCACGAAGAAGCCGGTCGTCCCGCCGTCGCGTCCACCGCTCCCCGGGGTTTCGAGGTCGGCGCCGATGACGTACGACGGGTTCTGTTCCATGCGGGCGAGCGTGAACGCCAGCATGCCTGTCGTGCCCGACTTGCCGTGCGTCCCCATCACGGCGATCGGCGTGCGGTGGGTGGCCATCAGCGAGTTCAGCGCCCTCGACCGGTGCATGACGGGGATGCCGAGGCTCCGTGCTTCGCGGATCTCCGGGTTGTCCTCACCGACCGCATGGGTGAACACGACCGCGGTCGCGTCCGCCGGAACGTTCTCGGCGGCGTGGCCGCTGTGCACGGAAGCACCCAGGCGAACCAGTGGCTTCAGCCCTTCCGAGGTCCGGTTGTCGCTGCCGGACACGGTGAATCCCCGCTCGGCGCACACACGGGCCACCGGCAGCATCCCACTGCCGCCGATGCCGACGAAGTGCACGCGGCTCAGGTCGACCGACCCGTCCTCCGGTACGTCCTCAGCGATGCGCGGGACTGCGGTTTCTGCCATGAAACTGCCTCCTCCAAGGCGGCCCCAGCCGCCTCAACTGGCAATGCGCGCCCTCCTGTTGGGCGCACGGCAACCGTCCCGCGTAGCACCTCGCACCGTCTACGACCTGCAGTGTTGCGAATGCATTCGCAACAGGTCCACCCAAATCACACGCGTCCCATCACCTTCGGGGACCCCCTATGAGGGGGGCGCCGAACTACCCGCTCGCGCTCGCTCTGGCCGAAGCCGGATGGAACAACAGCGAGACGGCACGCCGTATCAACCGCCTGGCTCAGGAACGGGGTGTGTGTGGCGTCGCGGTTGACCGCTCTCGGGTAAGTCGATGGATTCGCTTCGGGGAGAAGCCCCGTTCCCCCGTCCCTGGGCTCCTCGCCGACCTGCTGACGACGGCGTTGGGCCGCCCGTATACGCCAGCCCTACTCGGAATCGGCCCCGCGCGGACTGTGCTCGTCTCCTTGGAGCCCCACGAGCATCGTGCTCTGGCTTCGAACGCGGCCGCAGCCAACATGCCAGTCGAGCGCTACGTCCAGACGCTCCTTCGCTCCGCGCTTTCCGGGGGCGGCTCCCCCGGGCCTGTTGCGCGTGAGAGGTTGACGTAACGGATCTGATCCCAGGCACGTCTCCAGAAGTGACCACGGCCTTGGAGCGGGCCCGGATTCCTCATGGGAGAGATCTGCACGTGACCGACGAGTCCTCGTCTCGTTCCGCTACCGCAACCAAGAACCCCCACACCTGGGTCGTCGCCGCCGAAATCGTCGTTGAGGAGGCCGTCGCCCGCGTCGCGGATTTCCGCGGCTCCTTCAAGACGAAGACCGAGCAGCGCGTCGACGCACTGGACACATACTGCAAGAACTGCCGCCGCCCCTTCGCGGACGTTTCCGGCTACGCCTGCGAAGCTCTCGTCGACAACCGCCACCTGATCGGCGGGGACCAGTCGGTGCGAGCGAAGCGCAAGCCGGCACCGACGCCGCCTCCTGGCGCCAAGCTCGTCAAGGGCGGCACCTACAGCCGCTATGGCCTCAAGGCGTACGTCGCCGGAGTCTCCCGCCCTCACATGTAGGGCGGGCCGCTGACCACGCGACGTTAAGCGGGAGGCGTTCCTAGCTTCCGCCGGGTGAACACGACACCCAAGGACATGCCCGGCCGTCACCGCGCCGGGGCGCGGCTCGCCCGCGAACTCGCCGGGCTGCTCCTGGTGGCCGCTGGGACGATCGGCCTCGTCACTGCCGCGTTCGCCGTCCACCGGCTGGTCGGCGCCGGCCTGGTCGCCGCCGTGCTGCTCGCGTTCGGCTCCTGGACGCTTTACCAGCGGCCCCGGCCCGGACGAGCGGCGTACAACGTCGGAGCCGTCAGCACCGTGGCGGGCGCAGTGCTCGCCCTGGCACTGATCTGGTCACTCTCCCCCGCCGGCGGCCTTGCCGCTGTGTCCGCCCTCGGTGTGGGCGCGGGCCTGTGGCTGACCTCGGGTGAGGTGCGCTGATGGCCGCCCGTCGATTCCTCCCCGCGCTGCGTTCGCTGCTGTCCAGCGGCCCCCCTCAACCGTCCGAGACGGAAACCAAAACGATCTCCTGGTCCGGAGGCGCGTACACGTCGACGATGTACGCCGGCACCGGGAACATCTGGGGCACAGAGGGGCGTGCCGACGGCTGGGACATGGACCGCGTCGTCACCGAGGGGTACGAGCGCGTCGTCTGGGTGTTCAAGGCCATCGACACCATCGGCAAGCACGCGTCACGCCTGCCCCTCGAACTGGGTCGTGGACTCACCGAGGAGGGCGAGTTCGAGGAGACGTTTCCCGACCACCCACTCCTGCGGCTGCTCAACGGGCAGGCGAATCCGCTTGAGACGGGACCGATGTTCCGCAAGCGGCTCTCGGCCCAGATCTTGCTCTCCAAGCGCGGAGCCTTCGTCGAGAAGACCCGCAGCCGGGCAGGCACCCTGACCCGGCTGGACCTGCTCCCCCCGGACCGCGTGCTGCCGATCCCGGACCCCAAGGGCGACTACCTCTCCCACTTCGAGTTCACGACTCGCGAGGGCGTTATCCGCGAACTGCCGCCCGAGCGGGTGCTGTGGATCCGCGACCCGCACCCCACCGACCCTTTCAGCGGCATCACTCCGCTGGAGGCTGCTGGCATCAGCGTCGACCTGGACCACCTGTCGCGGCTCTACAACGTGACGTTCATCAAGAACGACGCCCGCCCCGGTGGCGTAATCGCCGTCGACGCCACATCCCTCAACCCCCAGGAGATGGACCGGCTCGAGTCCCGGTTCCTGCCCGGATCCGAGTTCGCCGGCCACCTGTCGGTGATCGCTGCAGGGCCCGGCGGCATGAACTACGTCGACACCGCGGCGAAGCCGCGCGACATGAACTACGAGCACGCCTCCGCGAACGCGAAGTTGGAGATCCTCGCCGCGTTCGGCGTACCCGAGTCCGTCACCGGCAACGCGAGCGGCCGCACCTTCGACAACGCCGAGCAGGAAGAGCTCGGCTTCTGGCTGCACACCGAGCTCGGCCACCTGGAGCTCATCGCCAACGCGTTCGAGAAGGACGCAGGCGAAGAGATGCGGCTCCGCTACGACACGTCGACCGTCGAAGTGCTGGAACTCCCGCGCCGGAAGCGGCGAGCAGAAGCCCGCGAGGAGTGGAATGCCGGGCTCATCAGCATCGACGAATACCGCAAGCTCGCCGGGTTCTCCCCGTACGCCAACCCGCATACCCGTGCGCTGTGGATCTCCCCACAGAAGGCTCCCGTGCCGCTCGTGCCGGGCGACGCCGCTGCGCTGGGTATCTCCGGCGGCCCCGACCAGGGCAGTGGCCCGGGTGCAGGGCCCGGCCCGAACGCCCCGCAGCAGCCCGGCCAGCCGTCGGCGGAGGGCGCCGCGGCGCAGGCCGTGGCCGAAGCGCGCGGTGAGGCGCCCCAGCACTCCCCCGATGGAGCGCAGGGCCCGGCAGCCGCAGCCGTCGACGAGGCGCGCTCCACCCTGCCGAGCCCGCAGCCCGGCGCCGCTGCCGCAGCCGTCGACGAGGCGCGGACAGGCCTGGATGGGATACCCGAGGAAGGCCCCGCCGCGGCCGCCGTCGACGAGGCCCGCCGTATGGAGTCCAAGGCGCTGCCCATGGTCACCGAGTTCAGCGTGGGGGACGACGACTTCGACCAGGCCCGCAGTGCTGTCGAGGCTGCTCTCACCGCGCTGTTCGCCCGGCAGGAGGGAGTCATCGCCGCGCGGCTGCGGTCTCCCAAGGCGCGGAAGGGCACTCCCTACTGGCTGGACGACGGGCCGGCCGACACCCGCGGCGGCAGCAACCCCATGGACATGGGCAAGGTCGTGGGGGCAGAGAAGTGGCAGGACGAGGTCATCGCCACCCTCACGCCCGTCCTGACCCGCCTTGCGAGCGCGAGGGCTGCAGACGCCGCGGACGCGTTCGGGGGCAGCGTCGGCGGCGGGGCGTCGTCCGGCATCGGCGCTGCGGTGCTCACCGCGGCGACCGTCGCCGCCGACACCATGCTGGCCTTCCACCGGGCGCTGGAGTTGATACTCGACGAAGCGCAGCGGGCCGACACCCCCCTGGACGCCTTGGTCGGAACTGTCGGCGAGATGCTGCAGGGCGAGGAGTCGACGCACGTCATCGGCAGCATCGCTGAGTCGGCCGCCACCGCGACGGTGAACGGCGCCGTCGACGCCGTCGCAGCGGCCACGAGCCCCGGCATTCAGCGGACTTGGCAGACACGGCGCGATGACCGGGTACGTCCGGCTCACGCCGCTGCAGAGGGCCTGACGCTGCCGGTGAAGCAGCCCTTCGAGATGGAGGGCTGGCCGGTGCGCTTCCCCGGCGATCCGCTCGCCCCCCGCTCCCTCACCGCCAACTGCCGCTGCCGCCTGCGCTACCGCACCGCACCCGAAGGAGAAGCACCGTGAGCTGGATCGTCTGGATCCTGTGGACCTGCCTGTTCGCCCTGTTCGAGACCTGGGCACTGATCAACCGGAGAAAGGGCGACACCCTCAGCGAGAACACTCGGAAGCTCTTCCGCATCCGGACCTCCAAGACAGGTCGTGCGGCCTTCACCGTGGGGTGGCTCGGGTTCTCCGGATGGTTCCTGCTGCACATCCTCACCGAGACGATGTGACCGCCCGCGCGAGGACGCGACGCTAAGCATCACCGCTGTGCATGGTCCGCCGCATGCCGAACCGGATCATCAACGCTCTCGCCTCAGTCTTCGAGACCAAGCGCGCCCGCCGCCCGTGGCGGGAGGAACTCCACCCTCGCGACTCGAAGGGCCGTTTCGTTGAAACGGGCGGCATCGCTCGCATCTGGGGCGGCGGCTTCGCCCGCGTCGTGCGCGCCCTGTCGCAGACCAAGGTGCAGGTCTCCGATCTGGACGGCAACAACCAGCGCCCCATCCAGACGTCGCGCCTGACGATGGTGGCCCGCCCGGACGGCTCCGCACCCACCAAGAGCAAGGACAAGGTCCAAGCGGAGGAGGAGCGTCGCGACGCCGACCCGCGCCGCGGCGACGGCCTCAACGCCGACGACAACGGCGACCCGGACTCCTCGGACGCTCCGCACGACACGGACGACGAGGGCGAGCCGATCGGCGAGGACGACGGCGAGGAACCGAAGGACGAGGACGAGCCGAAGAAGGCACCCCGGTTCTCCACGGTCGCCGCCGCCCGCAACCACCTGGAGTCGGGCCGCAAAGACGAGCGATGGAAGCGCCCGCCGCGCACCCATAACGGCGTCCACCTGCGCGGCGCCTCCAAGCAGGAACGAGCCCAGGTCCGGATCGACACCTACTCGTACTCCTCCGCCCACGGACTCGACTTCGCTCGCACGTCGCAGCTCTCGTCCAACGGCAACTTCCTGGTCACCCGGCACGGCAAGGGCAAGTGGGACGTCTACCACGTCGCGTCGGGCACGATCATGACGCACCAGGCGGGATTCAGTTCCAAGCCGGACGCTCTGCACTTCGCCAACGAGCTGGAGAACGCCCGCGACCGGCGCGGCCGCCCCTTCAACTGGGATGCCCCGCACATCGCCGACCGGCTCGACATGGCTGAGGGCCGGGACGGCATTGACGCCGTCATCGCCCGCGGCCGCGAGCACGGCACTGGCCAAGGCGACAACGAGGACCAGGGCCAGGCCCAGCCGCGGCCGGAGGCCCAGCAGCCGCAACTCGGCGAGGACGACCGCCAGGAGCAGGGCCAGGACCAGCAGCCGGACGGCAGCGGGAAACAGCAGGCAGCACACGAGCGGCGGGAGGCCCCCGCCCCGCAGGAGGGCGATGGAGGCCGGCTCACCACGGTTGCTCAGGTCCTCGACCACTGGCGCACGAACCCGGACGTGCCGCGCCTCCGCGAGACCCACAACGAGCGAAAGCAGCGCGAGGCGGTCGCCCGCCAGCGAGCCGACCTCGTCACGGACCCGCAGGTCGTCGATGGCTTCCTCATCGGCCGTATGGACGTGGAGGGCAAGCAGCGCTGGACCGTCTTCCACGCCGGCACCTCGGTACCCATCGCCATCCTGGCCTCCGACAAGGGCAAGCCGGACGCCATCGCGCGGGCCCACGCCTACCGCGACTACCGCGACGAGCAGGGGCAGCCGTTCGACTGGAGCAGCGACGGCATCGGCGCACGTCTCGACTCGCCCGCCGGGAAGCGGATGCGGGAAGTCACCTCGGGTCGGACCCGTCACGAGCCGGGCCGTCACGAGAACGACGTCCCCGACGACGCCACCGAACTCGCCAGCTTCCCCGGCTATCGCATGGCCCGTGGCGAGGACGGCACCAACGTGTACGGCCCGGACGGCAAGCGCATCACCACCGGCCAGTCGGTGTTCGACCGCAGCACCCGCCGCTCCGCGTACGTCGGCGACGTCGGCAACCGGCACGTCAGCGGCCGCACGGAGACCGATTTCGCGGTCAACGCGGCCCGGCAGCACACGTTGGCTGGCCAGCCCGACGACCAGAAGGATCCGATGTGGGTCCAGTACTCGCCGAGCCGCGCCGTCGTCCACGGCGCGGACCGGAGCGACGCGGACATGCACAAGCGGCTCCGCCGTGCCGGCTTCGTGTGGTCCGACGGCGCCAAGGCGTACGTCACCACCTCCAACACTCGCCCAGTGACCCGGGCCCTGGCCGTCGACGGCCTGGTGCGTGGGCTCGCCGACGAGGGCCGCCAGATCGAGGTGCGCCGCGACGAAGACCGCCTGCGCACCCCAGCCGCCGCGCCGCAGGCCCCCGCCGCTCCCGTCGCGCCCGAGGCTCCGGCCGCCGACGCTCCGAGCGTTGACGCGCCGGACTCCGCCCGCGCCCCCGACCTGCAGTCCCTCGACGACGCAGAGCTTGAGGACTACTTCATCGCGGCGAACCGGGAGTTTCACGACGCCGACTTCAGCGACCGGGACCGCATGGCCGCGGCGCAGGGCCGGGCAGAGGACGCGCTGGAGGAGATGCAGCGCCGGGACCGCCTGAAGTACGCCGACGACAACGCCCGCCGTGCCCGCGTCGAGCCGTTCGACGGCAGGCGCTACCCGGTCACGATCGACGGTGACGACAGCGACGACGCCAGCCTGCAGGGCAGCAACGGCGCCTGGAAGTGGAACCGGCTCGGCAAGGGCAGCCGCTACAGCTCCGAGAAGCCGTTCCGCACCCGGGAAGCGGCCCTCGCAGACCTCATCGCTGAGCGCGACCGTGACCGCGGGAGGGACGACAAGCCGAACGGACCAGAGGCGCCGGCCACCGTCGACGAGCAGCGCGACCCCGAGGCCCAGCCGACGCCGCACGCGGACGACAGCAACGACGCTGCGGACGCCCCGTACGGGGATGAGGGCAAGACGTACGTCCAGGCCAAGAACGAGATCGCCGCCCTTCAGAGCGATTGGAACAGTTCCGACCTGGCCCGCGACCTGAGCAACGGGCAGGACCGGCAGCTCACAGCCGACCTCAACACCAGCTTCCGCCGCCTCGCGGCCACCACCGGCATACGCCAGCGCATCCAGGCCAGCCGCGAACTGCAGCAGTCCGCCGAAGCCGTCCTCGCCACGCTCGACGACGAGCCGGGCCGGGACCCGTACGGCAAGGCCCGCCCCGTCCTCGAAGCGATCCGCGACCGCGCCGAGCGGCATGGGCAGCGCCTGGACGCCACGCTGAAGGACCGCCGCGACAAGAAGAAGGAGCGCCCGGCGAAGCCCGCCAACGCCCCCTCCACGCCCGGGACGGATAATCAGTCCGCCCCCGACACCACCACCACGGGAGACGACAACAGTGGCGATGAACAAGCTCGGGCGGATCGCCGAGAAGCACTGGC
Organism: Streptomyces sp. 11x1; assembly: GCF_032598905.1. NCBI lineage: Bacteria > Bacillati > Actinomycetota > Actinomycetes > Kitasatosporales > Streptomycetaceae > Streptomyces > Streptomyces sp. 11x1. Next base: position 77,897 of record NZ_CP122459.1, read on the forward strand.
AGACGTACCGGCCGACGGCGTACGCGGAGCTGGGGACGGACGCGGAGAGGGAGGAGTTCTTCGCGAGGCTCGGGATGGAGGCGAGCGAGGAGATCAGGACCAGGGCGGAGCAGATCCTGAGCAGGCAGACCAGCGAGAAGTTCGTGGACCGGGTGGCGGCCAGGGCGCAGGCGATGGCGCAGGCCCGGGAGATCGTGATGACCGAGCAGATCTTCCTGCCGGCCGAGCCCGGAATGGAGAGCGCCGAGCTTCCGGATCACGGCAGGCTGTAGCCGCTCAGGCCTTCCGCCCGGCGTCCCAGAAGGACTTGGCGCCGTCGGGTGAGAAGGCCCGAGCCCGCGCGAACGTCGCGGCGGTCCGGACGCTGCGGCAGATCCAGGCCGAGGACCGGCCGGCGACGCCCGCCGAGCAGAAGATCCTCGCCCGCTGGTCCGGCTGGGGCGCCCTGCCGATCGTCCTCGCGGACAAGCCGGAGCCGACGGACGGCGCCTTCCGGGACGCCGACGGCAACCCCGACCCCGCCAAGTACGCCCGTGCCCTGAAGAAGTGGGAGTCGTTCGCCGAGGAGCGCACCGCCGTCCGGGAACTCCTCAGCGACGAGGAGTGGGCCGCAGCGAGGGCGAACACCCTCAACGCCCACTACACGGACCACGAACTCGTACGGCCCCTTTGGGGCCTGGTCCGCGAGCTCGGATTCGACGGCGGCAACGTCCTGGAGCCCGGTTCCGGCAGCGGCAACTTCATCGGTTCCGCGCCCGAGGGCGCGCGCATGACCGGCATCGAGCTGGACCCGACCACCGCGGCGATCTCGCAGCTCCTCTACCCGGACGCCCGGATTATCAACGACTCGTTCGGCGACGTCCGCATGCCGAACTCGTACTTCGACCTGGCCATCGGCAACGTGCCCTTCGGCCGTTTTCCGATGTACGACGCCCAGGTCAACCCGGACAACAAGCACTCGATCCACGACACCTTCATCCTCAAGAGCCTGCAGAAGGTCCGGCCCGGCGGCCTGGTCGCCGTCGTCACCAGCCGCTACACCATGGACGGCGAGGACGACACCGCCCGCCGCCAGATGTCCTACATGGCCGACCTGGTCGGCGCGGTCCGTCTCCCGGCCGGCGCTCACCAGGACGCCGCCGGCACCGGTGTCGTCACGGACGTGCTGGTCTTCCGCCGCCGCTTCGGCGACGAGAACACCCACGACATCGACATGTCATGGACCCGGTCGTCGAAGACGACCGTCAACGGCCACGAGATCGCGGTCAACGACTACTTCCAGCAGCACCCCGAGATGATCCTCGGGCAGCTCACCACCGGCCGAGGTCAGTTCTCCGACCACGACCTGACCGTCGTCGGCGACAAGAACGCCGGCCCCGCGCTGAAGGCGGGCCTGGAACGCATCCTCCGGAATTCGTTCCACTCCCAGCGCAACGGCCGAATGCGGTACGTGCCGGAGATCGACGCCGTCGACCGGCACCTAGAGCTCGCCGGGGAGAAGCACGAAGGCGCCGTACACATCCTCAACGACGGCAAGTTCACGCAGGTCGAGGACGGCGCGGTCGTCCCTCTCGACGTGCATCCCACCCAGCAGGAGCAGCTCCGCAAGCTGATCAGCCTGCGGGAGACCGCCAACCGCCTCCTCCGAGTCGAGGGCTCCACCCGCGAGACGGGCGAGACCGACCAGATGCGGGCCCTGCGCCAGGAGCTGAACGAGGCGTACGACGCCTACGTCAAGCAGCACGGCCCGATCGACAAGCCGGGCCAGACCCGGTTCTTCAGCCCTCAGGAGGCGAAGGACCGAGCGAAGGCCGAGGGCCTGAAGGACGTCCCGGACGCGTGGAAGCAGCCGTCCGCGCTGCAGCTCTTCGAGGACGACCCGGCCTCCGCCGTGGTGTTCGGCCTGGACAAGTGGGACGACTCCGCGAAGTCGGCGAAGAAGGCCGACATCTTCCAGCAGCGGGTACTGGCGCCCCGCGAGATCTCCGACCGCGCCGACAGCCCCGAGCAGGCCATCGCCCTGGCGCAGGAGCTCGACGGCGGCGAACTGCACCTGCCGACGATCGCCCGTCTCCTGGGACGCACCGACCTGCAGGCTCTGCGCGAGGAGATCGGCCCGCTCGCATTCGACGAACCGGGCACCAACAGGCTCGTCTCCCGCGGCGAGTACCTGTCCGGCAACGTCCGCGAGAAGTTGGCGCTCGCCGAGAAGGCCGCGGCCGCCGACCCGCGGTTCGCGGCGAACGTCGCCGCCCTGAAGAACGTCATCCCGCGCGATCTCGACCCGTCCGAGATCAAGGTCAAGATGGGCGCCCCGTGGATCCCGGAGACGGACGTCACGGCGTTCCTGCAGCACATCCTCGGCACCAAGGCTGTCCGCGCCGAGCGCGGAGGCGCCTCCATGTGGGAGGTGCAGGGCCCCACCACCGGCATCGCCGCCCGCTCCGACTGGGGCACCAAGTCCAAGCCGGCGCCGGAGATCGCCAAGGCGCTGCTGGAGCAGCGCACCATCGTCGTCACCCGCACGGTCGAGGTTGGCGGCAAGAAGGTCACCGTCACCGATGACGAGGCCACCAGCGAGGCGCAGGCCAAGGCCAAGGAGATGGCCGAGCGGTTCTCCGAGTGGGTGTGGGAGGACCCCGAGCGCACCAAGCGCCTGGCCCGGGTCTACAACGACACCTTCAACAACCTGGTGATGCGGGAGTTCGACGACTCTCCGCTGGCCCTGCCCGGCGCGAACGCCGAGTGGGAGATGCGCCCGCACCAGAACGCGGCGATCCGCCGAATCGTGAGCGAAAAGTCGGTGCTGCTGGCCCACGTGGTCGGCGCCGGCAAGACCGCCACGATGGTCGCCGGTACGCAGGAACTGCGCCGCACCGGCATGGCCCGCAAGCCTGCCATCGTCGTCCCCAACCACATGCTCGGCCAGTTCCGGCGCGAGTACCTGGAGCTGTACCCGGACGCCAAGCTGCTCACGGCGTCCTCTGCGGACCTCACCGGCAAGAAGCGCCGCCGCTTCATCGCCAAGGCAGCGACCGGCGACTGGGACGCCGTCATCCTCACGCAGGGCGCCTTCGAGCGGATCCCCATGCGCGCGGAGGCCCAAGAGAAGTACATGCGCCGGGAGCTCGACAAGCTCAAGGACGAGATCAAGCGTGCCAAGCAGCGTGAGGGCAAGTCGCTGACCCTCAAGCGCCTGGAGGAGACGCTCAAGCAGAAGGAAGCCAAGCTCAAGCAGAAGCTGGCCGCGAAGAAGGACGCCGGGACCGTCCACTTCGAGGACACCGGCATCGACTACCTGATGGTCGACGAGGCGCACGGCTACAAGAACCTGGCCACCGCCTCGCACATCGAGGGCGCCGCCATCTCCGGGTCCGCGCGGGCCTCCGACCTTCACATGAAGATCGAGTACCTGCGGGAGCGGAACGAGTCCGGTCGCGTCGTCACCCTCGCCACCGGTACGCCGATCGCCAACTCGGTGACCGAGGCGTACGTGATGCAGCGGTTCCTGCGCCCCGACGTCCTGGAAGACGCCGGCGTCGACGACTTCGACTCCTGGGCCGCCACGTTCGGCGAGATCGTGCAGAACCTGGAGCTGGCCCCCGACGGGTCCGGCTTCCGGATGAAGGCCCGGTTCTCGCGCTTCCACAACGCCGCCGAACTGCTGCGCATGTACCGGCTCGCCGTCGACGTGCAGACCGCCGCCGACCTCAACCTGCCCACCCCCAAGGTGCGCACTGGTGCGGACGGCAAGCGCGGCGAGATCGTCACCGTGCCGATCTCCGCCGAGCAGAAGGCGTTCGTCACCGCGCTGCCCAGCCAGCCGTGGATCCACAAGCAGGGCGGCGTTCTCAAGGCCATCGGCCTGGCCTCCCGCGCGGCGATCGACATGCGGCTCGTCGGCGGTCACGGCGAAGAGGGCGGCAAGATCGACGCCGCCGTCCACAAGATCGCCGAGATCTACGAGGAGAACAAGGACCGGATCTACCCGGTCTCCGACAAGGACCACACCCCGCAGAAGCTGCCTGGCTCCCTGCAGATCGTCTTCATGGACGCGGGCACGCCCGGGTCGACCGCGAAGAACGCGTGGGACGGCTACGCGTACATGAAGGAACAGCTCGTCGAGGCGGGCGTTCCGGCCAACAAGGTCCGCTTCATCCACGAGGCGAAGACCGACAAGGCCAAGGCCAAGCTGTTCGAGGACGCCCGCAACGGCAAGATCGCGGTGCTCATCGGCTCCACCGAGAAGATGGGCACCGGCACCAACATCCAGACGCGTGCCGTCGCCCTGCACCACATGGACTTCCCGTGGCGGCCGGCGGACATGGCGCAGCGCGAGGGCCGCATCGAGCGCCAGGGCAACCTGAACATGCCGGAGATCCCCGGCACCGCGGACGACGTGCGCATCCTCTCGTACGTCACCGAGGAGACGTTCGACGCCTTCAAGTTGGGCACGCTGGAGCGCAAGGCCGGGTTCATCGCGCAGATGGACCGCAAGGACTTCGACGCCCGCGAGATGGAGGACATCGGCGACATCGCCGTGTCGTTCGGTCAGATGAAGGCCATCGCGACCGGCGACATGACGGTCATGGACTATGCCCAGGCGGGCGCCGATGTCGTCGAACTGCAGCGCGCGGACCGCCGTTGGCACCGCGACCAGGACACTCGCCGCCGCACGGTCGCGGCAGCCGACGGCATCATCAGCGACCTCGCCGAAGTGCTGCCGGCGTGGCGGGACGCCCTGGCCCGCCGCGAAGACGTCTCCGGTGACAACTTCCGCATCCGCATCGGAGACGAGGAGTACGACCAGCGCGCTGACGCCTACGACGACCTCGCCCAGCGTGTCCGCGCCGCCGCCCGCAACATACATCTGCAGGACGGTGTCCGGGTGCCCGTCGGCCACCTCGGCGGTCACGACTTCCACGTCGAAATCGGTCACGACCAGTTCGGCAACCGCGTTGCCAAGGTCCGCTTCGACTGGCCGAGCTGGGAGCACCCCGCCGAGCCGGACACCCGTGGCGTCTACATGCCCAGCCAGCTCGACGAAGCCTCCGGCCGGGGCATCCTCGCCTCCCTGGAACGCCGCCTGAGCAACCTCGACGAGGCCATCGCCGACGCCGAGCACACCCTGGAAGTCGCCCAGGACGAACGGGTGCGCGCGCAGCGCGGCATCGGCGGCACCTCACCGTACGGAGAGCGCCTTCGGTCCAAGGAGCGCCGCGTCGCGCTGCTGTCGGACCTGATCACCGCGAACGAGAAGATGAAGGGGTACAAGGGCCGCGAGGTCGACCCGAACGACAAGGGCTATCTGAAGGCGCGGCGCCGTGTCGCCGAGCTGAAGGAAGAGCTCGGCATCGAGGACCAGCGCGAGCAGGAGATCGACGAAGCGGCCGCGGCCGCCGCCCTCAACGCGGTCGCCGACGACTCCGTCACCCTGAACCCTGACGACGTCGACCGGGAACTCGCCGCGATCCGGCCCGCGGGCGCCGAACGTGCTCCCCGCAAGCGCTCCGGCGCGACCACGGTCAACGAGCGCAGCGAGTCCTCAAGCGCCGGCGGAGCCGGAACGGTGACTCTCGACCGTGACCAGGTCGACGAGGACCTGGAGTCGATCCGCCAGGCCGGCGGTGGTGCGGGATCGGGCGGGTCTTCGGAGCCGCCGAACAGGCCGGACCTTCCGCAGCCGGACGACAGCGGAGACGACACCCCGGAGCCTCCGGTCGGCACGGCCAGCCCGCGCACCATGGACCCGGCAGACCTGCAGGCCGAAATCGTCGCGCTCATCGAGCACGAGATGGCGTACGGCCCGCTCGAAGGCGCCGCCAAGACCCGCTTGACGTCGCTGGAGGCGGAGAAGGACCGAAAGGCCGGGAAGCGTCCCCAGCGCGAGCCTGCGCCCAAGCCGACGCCGCAGCGCAGCGGCCCCGGCGGGAACTGGGCTGACCTGAACCGCAACCAGGTGGAGGGCGACGGCGGCGAAGACGACGGCCTGTTCTCCGCGCCGGCCGCGCCGACTGGCCCGAACCGGGCAGCCGACCCGAACAACCCGCTGGACCGGCCCGACGATGCGTTCGGCACCATGGACATGTTCGCTGACGCGGAAGGCCGCGACACCGAGGATCTCCGCGAGGCCGAGATCCGGCGCGCGGACCAGTTGAAGCAGAACGACCGGTTCACCGACGCCGACGGCCGCGCCCACACTGTTGCCGAGCCGCCGAACAGGACCGGCCGTGGCCGCATCCGCATTGTCACGGAGGAAGGCCGAGAACTCTTCTACCGTCCGGCCGACGAACTGCGGCTGGGAGACGCCGGCACTGCGAACCGCTCTGATACTCCGCAGTCGACGCCTCAGCCCCAGGACGTGCCGTCCAGCCCCGAGCTTTCCTCGGCTCAGCCGTTCGCCAGCAACAAGGAGTGGCGCGACGGTCTGGCGCCGGTGGACGCCGCTGAGACCCGCCTGGGCGCTGCGGCGTCGCAGACTTGGGGGTCGCGGGAGATGCCCGACTCCGTAGGCCGTATCCGCCGCGGCGTCATAAACGCCGTCGCCGCCCTGGACCCGGAAGAGAACGACTTCGACGGGGCCGAGCGCGAACTTACGGACGCCCGTGAGCAGGCGATCGACCTGCAGGGGTCGCTGCTGCGCTCTGAGCGCGAAGCGATGGACGCGCCGCTGCGCGACCTGGTCGGGGCACTCGACACCTTCCTGGCCCGGCACCGAGCCACCCGCGACCAGCGGCAGGGCGAGGACGACGCTGCCCGACGTCTCGACGAGCAGGCGCGTACCGGCTTCGAGGACCAGCAGGCCCCGGCCGCGCCGGACGAAACCACCAACGCGTCGCAGGGCGACGCCTCCGGCGAGAAGCCGGTCCCGAAGTACGCCTCGCAGGACGAGGTCGTCACGCCCAAGGGGACCGGGTACGTCGTTGCTTACGGCCCGGACGGCGTTCTGGTCAACGAGGACGGCACCTACCAGCTCTACCCCGAGGACCAGCTTTCCCGGCCGGGCGAAGAGCGTGTCCCGGAGCCGGAGGACACGAGCGCGGACGCCAAGCAGCAGCAGAAGCTGGCCGCGGCGCAGTCACCGGAGGGCCTGGAGCTGCGATCCGACAACGCCCGTCTCGCCAACCTGAACCTGGACGAGGGCCACGGCGAGGTCCTGGACGAAGACGGCGACGTCCTCGGCTGGATCCGTCGCCGCGGCACCACCTGGTACGGGCAGGACGCCCGCGGCGGCATCAAGAGCAGCACGAGCTGGAAGGAGGACAAGAAGGGCGGACCGATCCGCGCCGCCGAGCTCATGGCTGGCATGGTCGCCATGAACGCCCGCAGCGACCGCACCATGCTCGGTGGGGAGCCGTTCCGGCACATCGCGCCCGAAGACGTCGTCGCCGCGATCAGGTACTCGGCGCTGCCCGACGCGCAGGTCCGTGAGCTCCGCGCGCTCGTCGCCGACTGGAAGAAGTCCGACGACGCCGAGCTGCGCACCGCGGCGGACAAGTGGTCCATAGGGATCACCATGGCGCAGATGCGCCGGCTCGCCACGGCGGTCGATGCCGCCGCGGACGCGGAGGACACGAAGACGAAGGAGGGACGCAATCGGCAGCGCGTGCTGCGCCGTCTCGCCGAGAACGTTCGGCACCAGGCGCACATCGCTGAAGGCTCGCTGTCGACGCTGCCGCGTCCGGGCGAGCCGGATCCGTGGGCGAAGCCGTACCGGTCGCAGGAAGCAACACAGACTGGTGCCCCCTCGGCTGACGAACCTGAGCAGCCGAGCCCGGATGTGCCCGCTGGCGATGCCGAAGGGGGGTCCCGGGAGCATGTCGGCGAGCACAACGGCAAGCCGGTGGAACTTGGCGAAGAACACGTCATCCCCGCCAAGTTCCACTTCCACAGGGACGAGGTTCGGCGGGACGTCTTCCTCGACGGGGAGCGCATCGGCTCTGTCCTGCGCAACGACTCGGGAGACGAGGCGTGGCGAGCGGACCATGCTGCACACGGCTCCGTCGGTGACCCGTGGTCGCGCAAGGCGGACTTTGAGAACCCGGCGCACGCCGCTGCTCTCGTCGTCGCGGACTCGCACGACAAGCCGTTGCTGAGCTTCCCCGGTGACCGTAGTGGTCGTGCCACACCGATCCGGGATTGGGCCGGTGTGTGGGCGGAACCGCAGCCGGACGACGTGCGCAACGTCTATCTCGACCGGGCCGTGGCCGAGAACGGTGACGGTTGGACGGCCTCCGCCGATCCGTGGGACGTCAGGTTCTGGATCTCCACCATGGCCAACGTCGAGCCCTTGGCCCAGTACGACGAGAACACCCGTCGCAGCCTGCAAGCGGTGCCGCTGGAGGGACGCCAGTTCCTTGCCGACCTGGCAGACGATCTGCGTTCTTCAGTCCGGGAGATGGGTGAAGAGCTGCGTGCGGACCTCCGCCCCATCCTGGTGGCCCACATCGCCACCCGGGACGGTCGGAAGAAGGCCCGCGAGCTGCACAGCCAGTTGACCGAGGAGCGGGTGCAGAAGGTTCGGGAGGCAGTACGCGAGCAGATCGCGCGTGCCCGCTCCGGAGCCGCAGAGCACGGTCTGTCTGACCAGCAGGCGGAAGACTTCCTCGTCAACGTGGTCGGAGGCGACAACCCCGACCAGACTGCCTACGGGGTCCGCGGTGAGTTCCCCGAGGCCATTCGTCCTCTCAAGGCTGCTGTCGCGGACGGATCCGCCTACTGGTCCGCCTTCGCCGGGTGGGCGACGCAGGAGGACAGCTCGAACTGGGCTGGCATGCACTGGGAGAACGGGCGGCGGGAGGCAATCGGCGCTCCGATGGTTCCTGTCGCTGATGCCGGAACCGGCACCGGCGAACTGAAGATCGGCGAAGCAGAGCTGCCCAAGGGCATGCGGTGGGCCCGGGGCTCGGAACTCCGCAAGGGCAACATCTTCCACACGGTGAAGCAGCCGCGGCAAGGCACGACCGACGGCTTCGACGGGATGGACACGCCGCAGTACGTCATCAACCTTCACCGCGATGGCCAAGAGGGCGCCATCCGCTCCGTAAACCTGGACGCCGACTACGGCCGCGACACCGTGGGGCCCGATGAGTGGGTCGTGCTCGTGGAGAAGCCTGAGAAGGACGTTGTCAGCAAGGCGCGAGTGCGGGTGCGCACGGACACCTTCATCAACTGGGAGTTGCCGAAGGACGACGAGACGTACGAGCTCGGTGGCCCCGAACGTGTGAAGGCGCTGGTGGCCCGAGCTGAAGTCACCGCTGACGACGAGGACAAGCCCGGCCTGAACAGGGAGTGGACCGTCAGGGTCGACGGGGTAGTGGTCGGCCGGATCGACAACACCAACAGGGACAAGGTGCTGGAGTACGTCAGCGTGACCCCTGACGGGGAGCGCCGCGTATGGCACGGCCAGGATCTTGCCACGGCTGGGCTCGTGGTCGCCCACGACGAGCGCCAGGCTCGGCAGAACGGCGAACCCGAAGAGAACACGAGCGACACCAACGCGCCGGACGCCCAAGACGCCAGCGACCGCTACTACTCCGACCTGCCCGACTGGGCTGACGACCTCGGTGACGACGTCTGGCTGGACAAGCCGAAGAAGGGAAGCGGGCCGCGCAACATCTACGTCGGCGGCAACATCGAGGGGCTTCTCGGCCGGGAACGGGGCAAGAGCCGTCGCTACTACTGGTGGCGGCCGGGCGGTCAGAGCGGAGAAGGCCGGTACGACACTGCTGAGGAGGCCGCTCGCGCCTTCGCCCGCGACATGCGGGAGCAGGACCTGCCGCGCCTGCGCGACATCGAGACAGCCGCCGGTCAGCAGGACGACAACGACCGTAATGTCGTCGACGGCCAGGAGGAGGAGTCGAACGACGAGCGAGACCGGGACGATGAAAGGGACTCGGAGCGAGAAGACGAGGACGACCAGGAGCGCGATGATCGCCGTGACCGTGGTCGTCGGGATCTTGATGGAGCCGGACCCGACGAGACGAGCGGTAACACCGGCACTGGAGACGGCGGAGCGGCCGATTCGGACGCCGACCGCGACGAAGACGAAGACGAAAGTGCCTCGGACGAGGACGGCGGAGCGGAGGCGGACGAGCGCGGTCGCGGCCGCGACCGTCGCCGACGTCGTCGGGACCGACGCGACCGCGAACGGAACCGGCCGCACGCCAACGACCTTGGCCGCCCGCGCATCCCGCACATCCCGGAGCGCGACAACCGCGACGGCGGGAACGGTGACGACTCCAGCGATCTCGACGGGCTGAGGGACGACTACCGCTCCGGTCGCCACCTCCCCTCTGGGATGAACACCCCGGAGCACAGGGACTTCCTGGGCCGCCTCGCGGACAACCCGACGCTGACCCGGTCCTCGGGCGGCGGCCTGGTGATGTGGACCGACGATCACGAGGCCCTGGCCGACGGTCAGCCGGCCCTGTGGCACTTCGCGCACGCCCGCACCGGCGCCGGATTCGGCGGGGCCGGCAACTCCTCGGTGAGCGCGTACAGCGGGGCGCAGGCCCGCGAACTCGCCGACCGATACGAGCGGCTGACCGCCGCGGACGGCAGGTCGTTCGACTGGTCCGGCGACCTGGACCCGGCAGCCGTACGTGCCTGGCGCGATGGGCAGGACCGCAACCTGATGCAGGCCATGCGCGCCGAACGAGACGCGTACGAGGCCGACCAGGACCGGGAAGAGCCCTCCGCGCTGCCAGCAGACCTGTCGGTCCTGACCGACAGCGAACTGGAGTCGCTCCCGCACCAGGACTTCAACGCGGAGGACTGGGAGCGCTACGCCGCCGAGATGGACCGCCGGTTCCCGCCGGCCGATCAGCTTCGCGACCTGCCCCAGGAGCCTCCGGCGACCCCGGCGGAGCGCGAGGCCGAGAACAAGGCCATGGACGAGGCCCTGGGCTTCGGGCAGACGGACGTCGCACCGGAGATCGTCCGGCCGAAGGCTCCGTCGAAGGACCAGCAGATGCGTGACGCGTACCAGCTGTGGCACGAGGAGCGCCGGAACCGGGCCGACAACGCGATGCGCGGCGGCTCGATGCTGAACAAGGAGGGCAAGCGCAAGGGCTACAGCGAGGACGATGTCTTCAACGGCGGCTTCCTCTCGGCCAACGACGCCTGGCGCAAGTACGCGTCCGACGAACTGATCGAGTGGTTCGACCAGAACGGCGGCCGCGTCACCTACAACCAGTGGCGCGAGCAGGCCCGACTACAGGAACGCCTCGAACGGTGGGAGTGGGAGGAGGAGCAGCGCGCCGCCCGCGGCGAGACCGACACCGAAGGCGCCGACACCACTGCCGCGCCGGAGGTGGACGCCGACGAGCCGGACACGGACGTCGACGAGGAGACGTTCGACGCGTCCAAGCCTCGCTTCACCGACGTTGCCGCCCTCCGGGAACACCTGCGCACGGGTGAACTCGACAAGCCCGGCCCGCGCGGCAACTGGGACATGCGTCAGCGCCTGGACGAGGTCGCCAAGAGCAAGAAGCTGGAACTGAGCCCCGGCGGCCGCCTGGCGATCGGCCCGTTCAAGCACAACAACCGGCGCGGTCTGCAGTGGCGCATCCTGGCACCCGGGTCAATGGAGACCCTGTTCGATCCGTACAACATCACTCGCAAGCAGGCCATCGCCTACACCGATGCCTTGGAGGGCATCCGAGACAGGGACGGCAACCCGTTCCCGTGGGACGCCCCGGACGCGCCGCAGAGGGCCCGTGCTTTCCGTGGCCCTGACGGCGAGAACCTGGCCGTGGCTGTGGCCAAGGCGTTGATGGGGAAGTTCGACGAGGAGGACCGTCTCTACGACCGTACGCAGGCGCGACTGCTGCTCATGGATGAGGAGCGTCTTGACGAGCACTACGCGACGTGGCGCCGCCAGCAGGAGCAGGACAGGTACACGATCCCGGTCTACAGCCCGCACGACGTGCAGGTGGGCGATGAGGTTGCCACCGTCGAAGGTGAGGCGTACGGCGATGTCCGGATCAAGCGCGGCGTCATCGCCGACGATCGCCCGGCCTTCCTCACCCGGACCTCGGTGGGCCAGGGCCTCGACTTCCCGCTGGGCGTCCTGGGCGACTACTCCGCTGAGACTGCGCGTGACGGCGAAGGCGGCGTGTACGACCTGAACGGCAACAAGGTGGGGAGGCTCGTGGGCTACGGGCAGCCCCTCACCCTGGTCGACGACCCGGTGCGTGCCCGCGCGATGCGTCGACCTCGCCCCGGTGAGGTTGTGCCGGAGCCGGCCGTCGGAAGGGATGCTGGTGCTGCGGCGCCCGAGGCGCCGAAGCCGCCGGAGGACGTGCCGACGCCGGACGCCGACGTGCCCGACGAGCGGCCTGCGCCGGAGCCGATCGGCGGCCGGACCGCGGAGTGGGTGAGCGTCAGCGACCTGGGACTCGGTGACGTCGTCCGCATCGAGGGCACCACCCGAGCCGGGAAGCCGCGCACCCTGTCCGGGTACGTCATTCAGGCGCCGCAGCGCCGGGCGGTCTCGCGCAAGGGCCGCAGCACCGACATGTTCATGACGCTGGTCTCGGAGACCCGGGACGGCAGCAGCGGGGACCGTTCCCCGGTGTGGACGCCGCTCGACGCGTCGGCCGCCCGCGCTACGGGCGAGCCGGACAACGAGCGGGAGCGGGCCGACAGCTCCCTCATCACGGGCGCGGAGGGCGACGTCCTCACAGGGAACATCGCCGACCGCATCGCCACCGACAGCTCCGGCCGCGGCTTGTTCCCGGGCAGCCTCGTGCAGGACGACGATGGTCGGGACGGTGTGGTCACCGGCGCCAACTCGTCCACCGTGTCCGTCCGCTTCGGCGACGACGAGCAGGAGACCGGCCTCGCCCCGACGTCGGTCACCGTCACCGACGGAGGCGCCGCCCGGCCCACCGGCTGGACGTCGGAGGGCCAGCGGGTCCGCGACGGCCACGTGGTCAGCGACCGAGACGGCAACATGCTCGGCACTGTCGAAGGAGTCGATGGGGACACTGCCCAGGTCGCCACCCGGGAGGGCATCAAGCCCATGCCGGTCACCGACCTGCGCACCGTCGGCGAAGTCCGCGACGGCGGGACCGACGGCAGCCCGAACACTGCGGACGTCGTACCGACCACGGCCGGCGCCCTCAACGAGGGTGACGTCATCGTCGACAACGGCGAGGACGGCCCCCGCACCGTGACGGTCGTCGGCCGCGACACCGACGGCGACCGGGTTCAGCTCGATGTCGCCGACACCCGCACCGGGGAGGCCTCGCAGATCGACGCCACGGCGGACGCTCCGGTGACCCGCCTGGTGGGCGAGGACGGCCAGGCCCCGGCCACTGACGGCGAGGGCGAGGACATTGACCTGAGCGTCCTGGAAGAGCCGCAGGCGGTCGACCCGGTCATCGGCGACACCGTGGACCCGCAGCTCTCCCCGGAGGAGCGGGACGCCATCGCCGACCACGGCACGGCGCCTACGGACGACCCGGACGTGCAGCAGGCCGTGACCCGAATTGGAGAGGACCTGCCCGTCACCCCGGGCCAGGCGGCTGCCCTCGCCGATGCACTGCGCGCCACGTCCACACCGGACACCGCGGAGGGTCGGGCGGCCCGCCGCGCCGCCGGTCACCTGGACGAGGCGGCCGGCCGCACCACGGCGGACGACGGCGCCCAGCCCACGCCCGGCACCGTCAACGATCTCGGTGTCGGTGACACGGTGGCCCTGCCCGACGAGGACGACGAGAACAACGTCTCCCCGTACACGGTCGTCCGCATCGACGACCTCCTCGGCGGGGCCCGCCAGGTGACCGTGCAGGATGCCAACGGGGCGCAGCACTCGCGCACCCTGTCCGGGGATCAGCCGCTGTGGCAGCTTCCCGAACTGCCCGCTGCCGACGGAGCGGACACGCCCCGCGACCCGAACCCGGCGCCGTCCGCCGATGCCGTCGTCGCCGGGCACCCCAACCGGGTGGCGCGTGCGGTCGTCGACTCGGCCATAGCCGGGACGGAGCCCGCAGGCAGCATCCACCAGTTGAGGCAGCAGGTCGCCGAACGGGTCACCTCCGAAGCCCTGCTGGTGCCCATGCAGCAGGCCCGTCAGGACGCCGTCGACGCCCTGGACACGGCCGGCATCACCGGACCCGAGCGGACGGAGGCATTCAAGCGGCTCAAGGCCGAGCGACTTCGCGCCCGCGCGGCCGCGGTCAAGGCGGTGCTGCGCACCATCAACGACCTGGAGCCGCTCGATGGGGAGAGCGAGCAGGACACGGCGAACAGGGCGGCGGACCTGCTGCGGATGATCCCCGACCAGATTGGTGCGCCGGCCGCACGGCAGGGTGGTACCGGTGAGACCGGCGAGACGATCGGCCGACACGTCGACGACGCGCTGATGGCTCTCGCGCGGCAGGCCTTCGGCGACGGCCTGAGCGATGAGGATGCGCTGCGCTTGGGCCGGGTGCTCGCCGGTCGCATGGACGCGACCCGGCAGGCGACTGCCCGCCGCATCCTGCGTCACCTGCCGCCCGCCCAGCAGCGCGCCCTCCTGCCGCAAGTGCTCGCCCTGCTCATGCGGATCGCACGCCGCATCGTCGCCATGGTGAAGGCCCTGCTGAAGGCCGCTGGACGGGTGTGGAACTCGGAGGCCTTCCGCCGGTTCCGCGAACGCCTGGTGGCGCGTGTGAAGGCGTGGCCGGAGTCTCGGCGCCTGCACCGCATCGCGCAGAGCGCCGACCTCCCGAACCCGGGTGACGGTGACAGCCTCGCCGACCGAATCGCGCACTGGACGCGGTTGCTGCCAGCCCCGGGCCGCTTCGGACAGGCGTCGCGGCGCGCACGCTGGTACCAGCGCACCACCCGCCGCGCCCTGGCCGCCGGGGAACTCCCGGCCGTGCAGGACGGCATGCGCTGGGCGCCGGACCGGGCTGCCGACCGTGGCCCGGGTGCCACCGCGATGCGGCACCTGGCCGCGCTGCGAGCTGCTGGCGTCGACATGGACCGGGACATCAACGCCCGGCTCGCGACCGCCCGGCCGGAGCTCGGTGACGACCCGCACACCAGCCTGCGCCTGGCCTCCGCGTACGCGGACACCACCAAGCGTCGGGCCCGGGATCTCGCTGCCCGCCCCGTCGGGCACAGCGTGAACCCGGAGTACGCACTGGAGTTGGCAGCCGCCCGCGCTGAGGCCGCCGATGCCCGCACGGAAGCGGACCGGCTCCGCGCCGCGTACTTGGCTGCGATGCCCGACGTCGTCGCCGAAGCCCTGGCCTCGGTGCGCGAGATGGGCCCGGGAGGCGCCTCGGCGCTGATCGTGTCCCCGGACAGCGACAGCGACGCAGCCCGCGCGCTGACCGACGTGCAGCGGTTCGTCCCCAGGGACTGGCTCGACCCGACCGAACGGCGCCTCGTGACCGCGCGAAGCGCTGAGGTCGGCGGGTACGACCCGGCCAGCCGGACGGTCTCTGTCGCCGATCTCGGCGACGAAGGCCTCGGGACAGCCGCGTACGCGCTCCTGGCCCACCTGCAGCAGGTACAGCCGGACCTTCTGGCCGCGCAGCAGGTATACCGATACGCCCGCACCCACACGGGCCGTGTCGGGGCTCGCCGATCCAGCGTCGACGAGCTGTTCGCGCGGCTGTTCAGCAGCGCGGAATCGGGCCGGGCGGACGTGATCCTGCCGCGGGCCCTGCAGTCCCTGTTCAACGGCGACTGGTACGAGGACGACGACCTCCGGGCGTTCCTCCTCGGCCTGCTCGCCACTCGGTAGAAGGAGGCCCGCATGTTGGCGACCGGAGTCCTCGAGGACGGTTGCCCGTACGACGTCGAGATCACCGGCCGAGCGGACCGGCCGGTGATCGGCTCGGCGCGGATCCGGGCGCTGGTCGAGCAGCACACAGGGAAGCCGGTGCTGCTCGGCCCGCTCGGGCCCCGCCGCGACGTGGACCCCGGCGATCCGCAGACGGTTCTTGCGCTGCTCCGGCAGCGCACCCGTCTGATCGACCAGCGGCCGTGAAGTGGAGGCCGTGGCCGGGACACAAGCCAGCCACGGCCCTCACCCTCCGCGCGTGACCACTACTCGCTTCGCTTACGCCATCAAGGCCCTGCCCGACACCCAGCCGGCCCCCGGGGGGCCACCGGGCCCGCCCGACCCCGCCGCGGGCGAGATACAGCCGCCCGCACACGACGACTCCCGCCCGTGGGCGGGCGACGCCTACGACGAGGGGGACGAGACGGATCCGGCGAACGCCTATGCCGCGTTCACCGGACAGGACGGTGAGGAGGCCTGGTTGGACCGGGCCCCCGACGGCACCCTCACCGGCTGGGTCCGCGACGCCACGGGGCAGGTGTGGCGGTACAGCGACGACAGCGCTTGGGTGCTGGACGTCGACGGCGCGCAGATGCAGCGCGTCAGCACCACCCCCGGCCAGAACCCCACAGGCGACGCCCCGACGGATGGGCAGGAGGCGCCCGCAGAAGAGGAGACCCCCGACCCGTACGCCGCAGAAACCGACGATCCGGAGGCCGACCCGCTCGCCGACGCCGACGAGGAAGACCCGGATATGGAAGAGTCCCCAGACGAGGACGAGGACGACGCGCCCTTCCCCGGGGCGAAGAAGCCGAAGCAGAAGGGAGGCAAGTAGATGGCCATGGACCGCAGCACAGCGCTCGCAGTCGCCCAGGAAGCGCACAAGGCAGCCGCCGCCGGCAAGACCGTTAAGGACTGCCCCTACGACGCCGACGCCGACAGCCCCGAGCAGCGCTTCAAGGCCCGCTACTGGACCCTCGGCTTCGAGCAGGCCCAGGAGGACAGCGCGGGACGGTAAGGCGCTGGCGGGGGCACGGTGCGCGGGTTGATCACCCCGCGCCCTGGAGGTCCCCGCCGTGCCGAGCCCCCCACCCCGTAAGCCGTCGATCCGCCACGGCACCGTACGGGCCATCTTCGCCGTCACCGGCGTCGTCGATGAGGTCAGCGACCTCATCCTGCCCGGAGCCTTCGCCAGGACCCTGGCCACCCGCCGTGTGAAGTCCGTGTTCCACCACGAGTGGAAGGACCCCATCGGCGTCGTGCTGGAAGTCGAGGAGTGGAAGCCCGGCGACCCGCGGTTCGCGTCCATCCCGGGCGGAGCCGTATGGCCGAAGGAGGCCGGCGCGCTCGTCGCGACCGTCCAATTCAACCTGCGCACCCAGCGCGGCCGCGACGTGTACGAGCAGGTCAAGCAGTGGCACGAGCACGGCGAGGCCCAGTTCTCCATCGGCTACAAGGTGCCGCCCGGCGGCGCCAGCAAGCGGCACGACGGGGTGCGGATCATCCACTCCCTGGACCTGTACGAGGTCAGTCCCGTCCTCCACGGCGCGCACCCCATGACCCGGAGTCTGGAAGTGAAGTCGGCAGCCCTGACCGGGGAGGGAGTCGAGCACAAGGCGACCTGGTCAGGGATCGAGCTGGACTACAAGGACGCGGAACAGCAGGTCGACCGCGGCGCCATGATCGCCCTGTACCTGCCGCGCGACGCCGCGGAGAGGATCGCCCAGCCGGAAGGCACGGCACCTCGCGACCTGCACGTCACCCTCGCGTACCTGGGGGACGCCGCCGCACTCGGCGGGCACCCGGAAGACCTGGCCGACCTGGTACGCAGCGCCCTCACGGACGCGAACCCTCTGGAAGGCAACATCGGCGGCATCGGCCGCTTCCCGGACACCGGGGACGGCGAAGTCACGTGGGTGCCCGTCGACGTGGCTGGCCTGACCGAACTACGCACACGGATCGCCGAAGCTCTGCGTCTGTCGGTGTTCTCCGACAAGTTCCGCGAGGACCACGGCTTCACCCCACACGTGACCCTCGGATATCGGCTGCCCGGCGTCGCGCCGTTCCCGCAGATACCCGTCCGCTTCGACGACGTAGTGGTCGTGCAGGGGACCAAGCGGACCCCGATCCCGCTGTCCGGGCCGCCGGTCGATGCGGACACGATGCAGGCCAGCATGGAGGCCAAGACCGCGGCCGCCGTGCGGCTGGAGGCCAAGGCCGCCAGCGGACTGGACCGGAACCGCGGCAACGCGGAGCACCTGCGCGACTGGTACGCACACGGCGAAGGCGCCGCCCGCATCGGCTGGGGCCGCCGCGGCGACTTCGACCGCTGTGTTGCCCTCGCCGGAAAGCACATGTCCCCCGAGGACGCCCGCGGCTACTGCAACCTGCGCCATCACGACGCCCTCGGCATCTACCCCGCCACTCACGCCGCGGAGAGCAAGAGCGCCCGCGCGGCCGTCCTCGAAGCGAAGAACCTCCCCTTGGAGACTCCCATGCCTGCATCGACCCCTTACTCGTACGAGCAGCTCCGCAACCGCATCGCAGAGGCCGCGCGGCCCCTATTCGACTGCGGGGAAGACGGGTTCACCAGTGTGGAGGCGACCTACCCGGACCGGGCGATCGTCGTCGTCTGCAAGCAGGGCGAGAACAGCACGTACGCCGTCCCGTACACCGTCGACGGTTTCGACGTGGATCTCGGCACCCCTCAGCCTGTGGAGCTTGCCACGGTCGCGGTTCCCGTCGACGGCCGGGAGCGGGCCGCCAGCGTCGACGAGGAGATCGAGGCACGGTTCATGAAGCCGTCCGCACAGGCTCTCGACGACGCGACAGCCCTGATCACCGTCTCCGACGCCACCCCCGACGAGGTCGTGACGCTCCAGCCGAGCGTGGAACGACTGCTCGCCGCCCTCGCGAAGAAGGGCGCCCCCATGCCCGCGCAGCAGCCGCCGGCCCCGGGCGAAGACGAGGGCCTGGACGACGACTTCCTTCCCGACGAGGAAGCGCCGGCCAATGCCGACGAGGAGCTGGAGGACGATAGCGACGAGGACCTGGAGGACGACGCCGACGGCGGCGAGGAGACGTCGACACCGCCGATCGACCTCTGGGACGACGACGGGGACTCCGAGCAGTGGGGCACCGACGAGGGTGACGACGAGCCCTACACGCCCCTCAAGGAGACTGACCGGGCCGTCCTGGACCCCGATGAGGTCAAGGCCCAACTCGCCGCCCTGCGCGCCTGATAGACGTGCTGTCGACGTCGCGCGCACAGCCCGCGAGTTGAGCGCGCGACGTTAACCCCTCCCGTGTTCTCCAATGCCCGCGCGTTTCGGGTCGTCCCGGTGCTGGCCGGGCGAGCGACGCATGTCCATCGCCACGCCCAGCACCGGGAGAGCACACCACCATGGCTACCGATAAGAGCCTGCTCAGCAGCCTGCAGACGCAGCTGCAGGAGAAGAGCGCGGAGGCCGACCGCATCGCGTCGACCTTCAAGGAAGAGGGCGGCAAGTTCGTCGTCAGCACCGAGCAGAGGAACGCGTACGTCAAGGTCGTCCGCGACGCCCAGGAGATCAAGGGGCTGATCGACGCCGCACAGGGCGCCGACAACCTCAACGAGTACATCAACGCCCCCGAGGGCACCCCCGCGGCTGGCCAGTTCTACGGCAGCGCCCCGCGCGGCACGGAGGCCAAGAGCCTCGGTGAGCTGTTCACCGAGTCCGAGGCCTACAAGCGGGCGGCGGCCAGCGAGTTCAAGGAGCGGCCCTACATCCGCGCCGAGATCGAGGGGAAGTCGATCTTCTCCCTCTCCGCGGGAACCCACACCCACCAGGCCCTCGGCTCCGTGCAGGACCTCGGTATCACCGAGTCGCAGCGCCGTAAGTGGCATATCCGTGACCTTTTCCCCTCCGCGAAGACCAAGTCCGCGGTCCTCCTCGGCATCCGCGAGACCGGCTGGGTCAACAACGCGGCCCAGGTGCCGGAGCGCAGGGCGGCCGACGGTGTCTCCGCGCCGACAGGCCTGGACACCGACGTCTTCGGCAAGGCCCCGCGGTCGAAGCTGAAGCTGGAGCCGGTGGCCTTCCCGATCGCCGAGATCGCCCACCTGCTCGATGGGCATAAGAACATCCTCAGCGACGAGCCGCGCCTGCGGACCTTCATCAACTCGCGCCTCGTGGAGGGCGTGAAATTCGCGGAGGACTACGACCTGCTCCACAGCCAGGGCGGTGACGGCACCTCCATCGTCGGCCTGTTCAACACGCCCGGTGTCCAGCAGTACACGGGCAAGAACACCGACAAGTTCTCCATCCAGATGCGCCGCGCGATGACGCGGTCGCTGCTCGCCGAGTACGAGCCGACCGGTGTCGTCCTCTCGCCGAGCATGTGGGAGGAGGTCGAGGTCGAGACCGACGACAACGGTGCCTTCCGCGTCGCCCTGCAGGTCGCCGTGGGCGCGCAGAAGAAGGTCTGGAGGATCAACGTCGTCGAGACGACGGCGATGCCGGACGAGAAGTACCTGCTCGGCAGCTTCGGCATGGGTGCCCAGCTCTACGACCGCGAGAACGTCTCCGTGACCGTGAGCAGCGAGAACGCCGACAACTTCGAGCGTGGCGTGCTGACCTTCCGGGCCGACGAGCGGGTCGCACTGGAGGTCTCCCGGCCCGAGTCCTTCGTCATCGGCACCTGGACCACGCCGGCGTAACCGACCGGGCCCCACCCGGGCCCGTATTCGGAGACGCATTGCGGGGCCGGACCCACACGGTCCGGCCCCGCACTCCTTTCCCAGCACGAGAGCGAGGACTGCCGTGGCAGACACGAACGGGCTGATGGCGGCCCTCACCCAGCTCACCGACCAGCCATCCGCGCAACGCGGACCGCGCTGCAGCGTCGGCGCGATTTTCGACACGCTCGACGAGAGCACCGCCCAGAAGCTCCGCGACCTGCTCGACACCCGCACGGTCTCCGCCACGCAGATCGCGGATGCCCTGACCGGCAACGGGCACCGCGTGCAGGCGCCGGCCGTCGCGCGGCATCGACGACGAGGCGCCTCCAACGGATGCAGGTGCACCACATGAGCCTTGAGGACCACCTGGACGCGTTGCTCGCGCCCGCCAGCCCCGCCCAGGCCACCCCGCCCGAGATCACCCGCCCTGCGGCCGCCGCGCCGAAGGGATGGGAGCCGGGCGTGCGCTGGGAACCGGACGGCGCCATGCTCGTCACCGCGCCAGCCGCCGAGCCGCCGCCCCAGGACGAGGCTGGATGGCGTGCCCGCGTGGAGGAACTCGGCCTGGCCGTGCCTGACGGCTACCGCGTCCGTCTCGTTGAGGCCCGTCACGACCCGGCCGCCTGGCACCGCGACGCCCAGGGCGAGGACGCTGTCACCCGCCCCGTGTGGCGTTGCCGCTACCTCGTCGAGCCGACCGTCCCCGGCTGGTCCTCTGCAGAAGACCTGAGCGCCTTGGTCCGCGACGTGATGCGGCGCCGCCGCAAGCCGCGCACGCCAGGCGCCGAGAGCGGCCGCGCGCTCGCCGTGGTGTACGCCGACCCGCAGGTCGGCAAGGTGGGCCGGGACGGGGGAACGAAGGAACTCGTCGGCCGGGTCGCCGAGCGGTTCGACCGGCTGCAGGACCACCTTCGAGACCTGGCGCAGATCGGGCGGGCGCCGGACACGGCGTACTGGCTCGATGCCGGCGACTGCATCGAGGGCTTCGAAAACGTTGCCTCGCAAGCCTTCACCAACGACCTGACGCTTACCCAGATGGTCCGGCTGCACCGGCGGTTGACGTTCGAGGGACTGGACCGGCTAGCCAGCACCTTCCCCCGTGTTGTGGCCGCCACCTGCGGGTCGAACCACGCGAGGGTCAGGCGCGGCAAGGACGCCGTGGGCCCACCCCAGGACGACTGGGGCATCGAGGTCATGAGCCAGATCGCCGACGCGTACGCCAAGAACACCGACGCCTACGGGCACGTCTCCTTTGTGATGCCGGAGCCGTGGCGCGACACCGTGTCCCTGGACATGGCCGGGACGATCGTCGGCCTGGCGCATGGCCACCAGTACTCCCGCCCGGACAAGGCTGGGGACTGGTGGAGGGCCCAGACCTTCGGCCGTCAGCCGATCGCAGACGCCCGCATCCTCGTCTCCGGGCACTACCACCATTTCCGCACGCAGCAGCTCGGCGCGGGCCGCCTGTGGGTGCAGGCACCCACGCTCGACAACGGCTCCGACTGGTGGGCGATGCGGTCCGGCGAAGTCTCCCAGCCCGGCCTGCTGGTCTTCTCCGTCACATCCCAGGGCTGGGACGACCTCCGCATCCTCTGATCGTCAGTAGGGGGCGCCTTGGTGGATCTCGTCCGCCAAGGCGTCCAAGCGGTCGAGGATGTACCCAAAGCGTCCCTGGGCCTTTAGCCATGCACCTGCCGCCGTGGGCGCATTCGTGCCATCGAGCTGCTTCTTGTCCGGGGTAGAAGTGATCCCCAGCCGGTAGGCGACGATCGCCTTGCGCATGGTCTGCTTGCTCTGCGGACTCTCGTGCGCGGCGTAGTTCCGCAGGGCGATCAACAACTCAAGGGCGTGGTGGTACTTGGGGTTCTGCACGGCCACGTACAGGTAGTGCTTGGCGGCCTTGCCACCGGTGAACTTCCCGATGTCGCCCAGCAGTCCACCGCGGCCGCTGTAGTCGAAGAACTTGCCGCCTGTGACCAGGTACTGGCAAACCTTCTCCGTCATGTGCTTCGGGAACGTGATGCTGGTGGCGTCACTGAACGGCTTGGAGTCGTTGTTCAGGGCCACTATCAGGCACTCTTCCATCAGGTGCTCGAAGGCCACGTTGGTCTTCATCAGCGCTGCCTCGTAGGCCCAGGTGATGGCCTGATCGCTCAACCCGGCTTGATCCACTTCGGCGAGGTAGTCGCGGATGCGCTGCGTGGTCTCTTTGAACTTGGTTGCGGCGTACTTGCCGCTCTTCTTCCGCCCCATGGTGATCAGAGTAAGGGCGACTCAAGCCCCATCTGTCGCGTAACTCTGCTCGTCGCACTGCACTTTTCGACGAAGGGACACCCACCATGGGCATCTACAACGCGGCTGGCACCCGCATCGCCAAGTCGGCCTTCCCCGCCACGGCTGCCAACGACCCCCTGATGAAGGTTACCGCCGACGTCTACGAGACGCGGCCGCACGACCAGGGCACCCGCCCCAACGACAGCCGGGATGGCGTCCCGGAGGGCTCGATCAAGGTTCTGCGCTACAAGGCGGGCGCGATCCTGCGGCAGTCGCAGATCGACGCCCTGTATCCGGCAGCCGCCATCGCCACCATCAGCCCGGCCACCGGCCCGGCCGCCGGCGGCACCGTCGTCACGATCACCGGCACCAACCTGGACGGAGTCGCCGACGTCAAGTTCGGCGCCACCGCGGGCGCGAACCTCAAGATCCTCTCGTCGGGCAAGCTGCAGGTCACCACCCCCGCCGGTTCAGCCGGAGCCGTCAACGTCGTCGTTGGTGACGACGCTGGCGCTGTCACCAAGAACGGCGGCTACACGTACGCCTGATCTACCCGCAGCGCGACGTTAGAGCGCGGGGCGGTCCAAGGTTCCTCCGCCAACGCCTGACCCACTGGAGGACCCTGTGCCGCCCCGCAACCGCAAGACCACGCCCGCCGAGCAGAGCGACAGCACGGCCGCGGAAGCCACCGCCGAGACCGTGCAGGAGACGGGCGCCGCCGACACCGCGGCGCCCCCCGCGCCGGAGAACAAGGCCGCCCCCGTAGCCGATGTCGAGACGAAGGTCCCGGACGTCGCACCGCTCGAACCGCCGGCCGCACCGCTCGAACCGGCCCCAGACCTGGACACGCTCAGCACCGCCCAGCAACTGCTCCCCGCCAAGCTCGACGGCCGCATCGTCGACGACGCCACGGGCGAGATCCCCACCGACCCGGACGGGGTGTTCCTGACCGTCGGCACGTACGGGGAGCGCGCCCAGTGCACCGTCCGCCTGGTCGAGCACACCGGCATCGGCACCTACAACACCCCCATCACGCGCCTCCTGGTCGCGGCAGGCGTGGAGCTCAAGCGATCCCAGGCCGATCGGATCGTGGCCCGCCTGCGCGAACAGCTCGACCCGGCCGCGGCCGCCGAGTAGGAGGCCCTAGTGACGGCGTACGACTACCGGCCCGTGTGGGCCGGAGCGATCTGCGACCCGGCGACAACCGGCGGCAGCGTCGACCGCATCGACCTGTACGACAGCCCCGAGCGCACCGGGTCCCCAGTAGCGACAGCCGGCCCGGCTGCCCGTCTCCGTGAGGCGGTGTACCGCTTCACGCTCCCGGACTCGCTGGCCAATGGCCGGTACTGGTGCGCCGTCACCTTCACACCGTCCGCAGGCGTCACGGCCACCGACCGCATGGTCAAGGTCGACTTGCCGCGCGGCACGGGCCTCATCGCCTCCGCGGAGGAGATGGCCGACGAACTTGGTGTCACCCTGCCGCTGACCGCTGCGCTGCGTGAGCGGTACTGGACGAAAATCAGGGCCGCGCAGGCAGACGTGTCCAGCTACCTCGGGCGGCCGCTGGTCCCCACGCCCCGCCGCCTGCTCGATGTCACACCGCTGTGGGGGTACGCCCTCAACGACCCGCAGGCCTGGCCGATCCAGCAGTTCGACGACGTCGTGACCGTGATAGGGCATGTCGACAACCTGGACGGGACGTTCACGGTGGATCTCCTCGTCGGCTTGGACGCGGCGACGGAGGAGCCCATCGTGCGGTACGTGGTCGCGCACGCAGCCGAAGCCATCCGCAACGACCCCACCGCACCGGAGTCCGGCACTCGCCGGGTGACGTCGGTGTCCGCCGAGGGACAGTCGATCTCGTACGACTCGGCTCCATTGGCGGGGCAGGTGGGAGCGCCGCCCTTGCTGGACTCGCTCAGCGGCTACCGGCCACGCCTGTATCGGACGATCGCCACGGCGTCCGCGAACCCGTGGCCGTACGGCAGTCGGCGCTACCGGCGCCGCTGGTAGCCGGGAGAGGAGGACAGCTATGGCCGTGGTCCTGGCAGACCGGGAGCTGACCGCGTACGTCCAGGCGCATCCCTGGGCTCGAGATGCGCTCGGCACCCCGGTTCCGCCTCCGCCGGACGCCCGGCCGGTCCCACGCGGCACGTGGCCGGGCGCGGCCGCGAAGCAGATCGACGGCTCGTGGACGCTCCGCGTCGACCCTGCGGCGTGGCCGCTGAAGCCTGGCGACGTGCTCAGCGACGGCACCCTGACGTGGACCGTGGTGACCGCGCTCCTGAAGAGCGTTCCGGGGTACGGCGCGGCGGATTACATCGCCGTCGTCGCCTCGGAGAACCCCCCGGAGGTTCCCTGATGGCGAAGTTCCATCCGACACCCGGACTGGACCGCATGGTCGCGATGATGGTCGCGCCACACGTCCACGAAGTCGCGCGAGAGGTAGAGCGGGCCGCCAAGCGGTTCGCCCCGCCCACGAAGAAGTGGATCACCGTTGCGGATGATCGCGTCCGCCCCACGCACGCGGCCGCGCACGGCCAGGAACGGCCCGACAACCTGCGCTTCGAGATCAACAGCATGGACTGGGACCGCAAGCACCGCGGCGTCGGCCCCCTCACGTACATGAAGCAACCGCGGGACGAGAGCAGCCGAGCCGTCGCGAACATCAAGAACTGTCGGTGCAGCGTGCACACCATCCCGGACGGCATCTCGCGCAACATCCGCACCCTGCCCCCGGTCATCACCGGCAGCACCGTCACTGCGAAGGTCGTCGCCTCCGGAAAGTTCGTCGTCGAGGCGGAAGTTGGAACCGTCTACCCGGGCAACCTGGAAGCCGTCGGCGCCTTCTACATGGCGCGGGCCGCCGCCGCGGTCGC
The DNA here is from genome assembly GCF_032598905.1 of Streptomyces sp. 11x1. Classification (NCBI taxonomy): domain Bacteria; kingdom Bacillati; phylum Actinomycetota; class Actinomycetes; order Kitasatosporales; family Streptomycetaceae; genus Streptomyces; species Streptomyces sp. 11x1. Next base: position 103,554 of record NZ_CP122459.1, read on the forward strand.
CGCACGGAGGTGAGGACGCGACACTACCGGGCACCGCTCTGCACCCTGCACGCCATGACCACGAACACCAAGAAGACCACCACCACCGCGGCCGCCACGGAACCGGCCGCCACCGAGGACCAGGATGTCACCGTCATCGGCCCGCCCCTGCGCGTCGGCCAGGCCCCGGAGAAGGTCCGCTTCGCTCATCACCTGCGGGTAGGCGGCAAGGAGGTCAAGCCCGGCGACGAGGCCCACGTCTCCCCGGACTACGCCCGGCAGCTCCGCGGCAGCGGCTACATCGCGCGCACCCGTAGCCAGTGACCAGCACCGACATCGCAGACGTCGACCCGGTCGCGGTCGTCCTGGCCTGGCTCTCCGAGCACCCGGGGGTGACGGCCGCGCTCGGTGGGCCCGGCCGGGTGTCCGGTGTACGCGAAGCGCCCTGGCCGCACCTGCGCGTTGCCCCAGGCGCCGGTGGCGACCTGCGCACTCTGGAGTGGGCCACCGAGCCGGAGGTGACCCTGGAGGTGTACGGCGATCCGTCCGGCTGGCCCGGCCCACACGCCCTACGTCGCATCGCCCTCGTGTGCGCTCTGGCGGCGAAAGAGCTCGTCGACCAGCCGGCCGTGCCTGGTCAGCCTGTCGTCAGCGCCATCCGCCCGTCCGGCGTCTTGATCGACTCGCCTCTTGTCGACGGACAGCCGCGGCATATCTTCGGTCTCCTCACCACGATCCACCCGCCACAGGAGTTGCAGTGACGCTGTCGCAGCCCGGCCCCGCCCTCGTCCAGATCGCTCCCGCCTACACGCCGCCGGACGCCGACCCGGACGCGTGGGTGGCTCTCGGCACGGTCGACGACTTGCAGATCGCGCTCGTCGTCGACGAGCCGGACTTCGAGCTGCCCACACTGCCGATGTCGAAGACTGTGAACATCGACCTGAGCCCTCACTGGGACGACGTGGTGGCGCAGCTTCGCGTACTCCGCTTCCCGCCGCACCCCGCGTGCGGCAGTGCCCGGAAGCGGATCGAGGAACGTCTCCGCCGACGCCGGATCACGATCATGCTGCAGGCCGCGCTGCACAGCTACCGCTTCCCCGTTCCGCCGGTGTCGGGCCTATCCCTGGCGTCGTTGGCGAATCCAGCGTGAGGCTCAGCGCGCGACGTTAACTGCCCGCTGTCTCCATCGTGGCCCGGCCCCAATCCCCTGGCCACGAGGAGAGCACCACCATGGCGGCCGAGATCACCAACGCCACACAGATCGTCGTTCCCGCGCGAACCCGGGTATGGCTCGCACCGGTCGGCACCGTCGCGCCGGCCGACGCCACCGTCGAGATGCCGACGGGCTGGTACAGCGTCGGTCTGACCACCGAGGATTCCCTGAAGTTCAACGAAGAGCCCAGCTTCGAGCAGGTCAAGTCCGCGCAAACGGACTTCCCTTCTCGGACCTTCCAGACGTCCGACTCTGCAACCGTGGAGGTCGACCTGCAGCAGTGGTCCGGCCGCAACTTCCAGGCCGTGTATGGCGGTGGCTCCATCACCCCCATCACGCCGTCGGGCGGCACTGAGGCGAGCCCGAAGCACTACCGGTTCGCGCCGCCCAGGATCGGCGGCCGTACGGAGGTCGCCGCGTGCGTCGAGGTCATCGACGGCGGCAAGTCCTACCGGTACGTCATGCCGCGCACCATGCAGATGGAGGGCGTCAGCAAGGACCTGCAGAAGGCGAAGGAGTCGGTGCTCCCGCTGCGCCTCGCGGTGCAGGGGGGCGACGACTCGGACGCCTGGTACCTGCTCACCAACGACCCCGCGTTCGCGTCGGCCGCGTAGCCGGGTCGCGTGTCTCACAGTGAGACACGGCCCCGATCGCGCTCCCAGAAGCCCGTGTCTCACATGTGAGACACGGGCCTTCGTCGTCACTCGACCGTGTGGCGCTCCCCGCGGGCAACGCGCAGCCGGGCATCCAGTCCCTTGGGTCTGCGCATCCTGGCGACCATCCGCCTGGCAGAATGCGAGCGACTTATCCGCCGTGCCTTGAAGGGGCAGCCGTCGTGTCAATCATGCCCATGTCGGCCGAGGCTCTCGGCATCGACTACACACTCTTCAGCCATGTGACGTCCTTCGCGAGCGGCAAGGGCGGCGTCGGCAAGACCACCCTCACCGGCAACAACGCGACCAAGACCGCTGCCAAGGGAATTCCGACCCTGGCCATCGACGCCAACGGGCAGGGCAACCTGCGGCGAGAGTTCGGGATGGACGAGGGCGACAAGGGCACGGCGTTCTACGAGGCGCTGAGGAACGGCACCCCCCTGCAGCCCATCAAGGGTGTGCGCCCCAACCTGGACGTTGTCCTGGGCGGCAAGGAACTCCGCCAGATCAACACGTTGTTCCTGGAAATCGCCCAGAGCGAGGGCCCCTACGCGGCGTTCTGCCGCCTCGCCCAGTGCCTCCAGCCGCTGCTCTCCCAGTACGGCGTCGTCTGGATCGACGCTCCGCCGGAGAATCCGAACGTCCTCATGCTGTGCCTGTGCGCCTCCCGCTGGCTCGTGGCACCGGTGAAGATGGACGTCTGCAGCCTCGAAGACGCCCTGAACGACATCTCCGACGCCTTCAAGGCCGCCAAGCAGGTCAACCAGATGCTTGAGCTGCTCGGCGTCGTCCACTTCGGATCCCCCAACAAGTCCTCCGGCATCCACAAGGAAGTCGTCGACGAGGCCCGCCGCCTCCTGGGCAAGAGCACGCACGTCTTCAACGAGACGATTCACGCGTCCTCCAGGACAGCGAAAATCGCCCGCCAACTGGGCCTGTCCGTGTGGGAGCTGGATGCCCTCAAGCGCGCAGAGGACAAGAAGATCGAGGGCACCATCAGCAACCTCGCCGAGGCCCACGACAAGCTGACGACCGCGCTCCTGCTGCGTATGCGGAGCCGATTGGAGATGATCGCCGCATGACCACCGCGAACACCGACAGCGCCGAGACGGACGCCGGCGAGAAGGGCTCCCTGGAGGACGCGTTCTTGGGAACCGCGGCTGGCAGCGAAGACGACGTTTTCGGCTTTCTCAAGCTCAAGCCGGCGGCCCCGCCCGCCGCGGAAGTGGTGCCCGCAGCGAGGGAGCCGGAGAGGGAAGTCGCTGTCCCCGCCGCTGCAGCCGTGGCCGACGCTGAGGAGCCCGCGGAGGAGGACGAGCCCGCATCCGACGCGCCCAAGGCCGAGCGGCTGGCGTACTTCGAGCGGATCGTCCACCGCGAGAAGGAGCTCTACAAGGACACGGTCGTCGCCGCCGACAACCGGTTCGTGGAGAAGGCAAGCCCCGCGCTGTACGCCATCAGCCGCGAGAAGCTGTACCTGGAGATGGTGTCGGAAACCACCGGCAAGCCCTTCACCAAGTTCAAGGACTACCTCGCGGAGCGCTGGGGCATCTCGCGGGCGCACGGGTACCGCATCGTCAACGAGCACCCGGTCATGAAGGCGCTCGAACCCCTCGGCGCGGAGGCCCCGGACAAGCTGAGCGCCCGGCAGGTGCCCAAGCTGCTTGCCGTGCTGCGCTCCCAAGGCAAGGACGACGAGGCGGCAGGACAGGAAGCTGTCCGAACCGTCTGGACGAACTCCGAGATCAAGACGCCCGCCGGCCTGCAGGAGACGATCGACAAGCTCGGCTGGAACGACGCGGAGGCCCTGGCGCTCGACGACCTGAGCGAGTCGGAGCGCGAGCGGAAGACGCTGGTCGAGAAGTGGGACCTGGTGACAAGCTCGCTCGACCCGGCCAAGGCCCGCGAACTCCTGCAGCGCGACCCCGCTGAGGCCAAGCGTCTCCTGGCGAAGTTCAAGCCGTTCGTCGACGTCCTGGAAGAGGTCAGCCAACTGCCCGCGGGCAAGGGCAAGAAGCGGAGCTGACCCGCACCCCCTGCACACGCTGGGCCCCGTGCCTCTCGCCGAGAGAGACACGGGGCCCTTCCGTCTCCCCGCGTCGTGTCTCACGTGTGAGACACGAGCCCGCACCGCCATTCCGCGAGCGCGCGACGTAAGGCGATCAGGGTTTCTACCTTCCCGGTGCTTTGACCCCCACCGGGAGGACCGGACACCCATGAGCACCGCCGACCAGTACGTCATCGACCTCGCCGCGCCGCGCCGTGAGGCGCAGTTCCCGCACGGCATCCTCGTGAAGTTCTCCGAGGACGCCGAGTTCCTGTTCCCGGCCGAGCTGCCCGCCGACGCACTGGATCCCATCCTCAGCGAGGACCTGGACCTGGTCGGCCTGCTCGGCGACCTCGTACAGGCGCAAGGCCGGTCCGCGGTCGACGAGATCATCGAGCTCCTGTTCCGGCGCCCGCGCCTGCCGAAGCTGTTCCTCAACGTCGTCAAGGAGACCTACAAGGTGCTCCTCGGCGAGCAGCAGTTCGCCGACTTCATCGCGGTCCGCCCCTCGGTCCCCGACTACGTCCGACTCACGATCGGTCTCGTCCGCGTCTACGGGGTGGACCTGGGAAAGCTCTTCGGGTCGGCCGACTCCTCCGAGACCGATGGGGAGACGTCGAAGCCGACCTCAGCCGATACCACCAGCTCGACGCCCGAGGAGTCTGGCTCCGCCCCGGAGACCGCGGCTTCCTCGGAGTCCGCCGACTGATCGTGCTCCTCGACGGCCTGCCCGAGGAGTCACGCACTAAGTCGTCCCCGATCGACGGCTGGACCGTGCACACCGAGCTCCTGGCGCAGCTCGTGGAGGAGATCTCCCTGCTCGCCTCCGATCACCGCCGCGAAGAGCCGCGGACGATCACCCGCCCCTACAACCGCAGCGAAGTCGCGGCAGAGAGCGGGCCCCAGGAGGCGCAGCAGCCCACGAAGCCGATGAGCGGCCACCAGAGGATGCTGGCGGCCGCGGCCAGACGAGGAATGGTGCGCAGTGGCTGAGGGCATGCAGGCCGGCCGCCTTGAAGTGCCCGTCGTCGCCTCCCTCGAAGGGTTCGCCGAGAAGCTGCGGACCAAGGTCGAAGAGGCCGCGGAGGGCCTGGCCGTCAAGGTCAAGGTCAAGGTCGACGACAAGGGCCTGCGGAAGAAGCTCAAGAAGGCCGTCGACGAGGCGGCTGCCGGCGTCAAGGCGACCATCGGCGTCCGCGTCGACCGGGACCGGCTCCGCGAGGAGTTGGAGGCCGTGGCCCGCCTCGCCTCACGCAGCGATGTCCGTGTGCCGCTGCGCACCGACAGCGATGACGGCGGAGGCGCCAACGGTGGCGGCTTCCTCGGTCGTGTCCGGTCGTGGCTCACCCGGGCCCAGGGCGAGGCGGACGCCAACCCCGTCCAGGTCCCCCTGTCGATCCGCATGCTTGGGCGCGGCCGCGGCCGCCGCATCATGCGCATGGCGCTCATCGGCAGCCTGGTCTCGCTCGTCCAGCCAGCCGTCGCCGCGCTCGGCCAGTACGCGGGCGGGCTGACCGCTCTCGTCTCCGCGGCCGCGCCCGCTGTCGGTGTCCTCGGCGCCATCCCGGGACTGATCGCCGCGGCGGGCAGCGCCGCCATCGGAGCCAAGATCGCTTTCAGCGGCTTCGGCAGCGCCCTCAAGGAGTCACTCAAGGCCCAGCAGCAACTCGCCTCCGACGGCAAGGTCACCGAGGAGCAGCAGAAGAAGCTGGACCAGGCGCTCGACAGGCTCTCGAAGTCAGCGCGTAAGACCGTCTCGGCCGTCTCGTCCCTATCCCCGGCCTGGGACAAGGTCAAGATGTCCGTCAGCGAACGCTTCTTCTCGAAGATCGCCGACGACATTGAGCCACTGGCGAAGTCCGTCTTCCCGCTACTGGAAGACGCCCTCGGTGACTCTGCTTCCCAGATGGGTTCCCTCGCCGAGCGAGGCGCCCAGTTCATGAAGTCCAGCGTCTTCCGCTCCGACTTCAAGCAGATCGCCGCGACGAACTCGCACGTCGTCGGCAACATGACCAACGGCCTGGCCAACCTCGGTCACGCCACCACCGACTTCTTGGTGGCGTCCGGCCCTTTCGTCCAGCGAGTCGGTGACGCAGTTGAGAGGGGCACTCAGTGGGCTCGTGCTTCGGTCGCCGCTGGCCGTGAAACGGGCAGCCTGGCCAAGTTCTTGGACCACGCCGGGGACAAGGCCGCCCAACTCGGCCGGTCCACGGGCAGCCTGATCAAGGGGCTCGGCGGAGTCGGCCGGGCCGCGATGGATTCCGGCAACGCCCTGCTCGACGGGTTCGAAGGCGCGATGAAGCGCTTCGACCGGTGGGCGAACTCCAAGCCGGGCCAGAAGGTGATGCAGCAGTTCTTTTCCGACGCTGCTCCCGCCTTCCACGAACTCAACGCGCTCGTCGGGGACTTCGTTCGCGGACTCGGCCGTGCGGCCAAAGACGGCGGCGTCACTGACCTGATCCGCCAAATCCGCACTGAGCTGATGCCTGCCCTCGGGACCTTCTTCCACGCACTCGGCGACACCGTCGGTCCCGCGATCGTCGCCGTCGTCTCGAACCTCGCGACCGCCATCGGCAACCTGTCCGGGGCCGCGAGCGGGCTCGGCCTGCTGCTCGTGGTCTTCAACGGCCTGCTGGTCATCTTCAACGGCCTGATGAGCGTCGTCCCTGGCGCGAACACCGCCCTGGCGTACTTCCTGGCCACCATGCTGGCGCTGAAGGTGATCAGCGGCGTATCGAACATGCTGCGCGGCTTGGGGACCTCAGTCGTCGCCACCGCGACCTCCGTGCGCGGCCTGGGGACCAGCCTGCAGGGGACGGCCACGGCCGCCGGTGGGCATCTCAGCCTGTGGGGCCGGATGTCCGGCGTCTACCAGCGGGTCTCGTCACAAGGCAGCGGCCTGATGGGCACCCTCCGCGGGATCGGCGCCGCCAACACCGTCGCCATGCGTGGCCTCAGCGGCATGACCGCCGCGCTCGGCGGCCCCCTCGGTATCGCCATCACCGGAGTCACCATCGGCCTCGGCCTGCTCGCCTCGAAGCAGGAGCAGAACGCGCGGGCCGCCGAAGCCCACCGGGAGCGGATCCAGTCTCTCGCTCAGGCCCTGTCGGACTCCAACGGCGTGATCGACGCGAACGTCCGCGCGCACACGGTGCAGCTCCTGCAGGACACCAAGCTCGCCGACGGCAAGGGGAAGCTGGTCGACGTCATGCGGGAGGCAGACGTCAGCCTCAAGACGCTCACCGACGCCTACCTGGAACAGGGCGGCTCCGTCGACGGGCTGCAGAAGAAGCTCCTGGCCCTCGCGGAGGCGAACAAGGAGTACGTCGAGCACGGCCGGGACACCTACGTCCTGGACTACAGCGAGCAGGGCCAGAAGTACAAGGACGCCGCGGACGCACTCGGTTCCGTCAACGGCGAACTGAAGAAGAGCCAGCGCGACACCAAGGAAGCCGCCGCCGCAATGGACTCGGCCGGCTCCACAGGCACCAGCGCGTACAGCCGCCTGTCGGCGGCCGTACAGGGATTCGGCGACAAGACGCAGTCGGCGGACAGCCGGGTCGACGCGCTGAAGCGGGCTCTGGACGCCCTGAACGGCAACAGCACGTCGTTCCACGACGCCACGGCCCAGCTCAACTCGGTGATGCTGCAGATCGACCAGACGATGCAGGGCACCATCGAGCGGTCCGAGGGCTGGGGCAAGTCCCTCATCGACAACGACGGCCTCGTCAATACGGCGACCCGTAACGGCCAGACCCTAAACAGTCAGCTCAGCGAACTCCGCGACTCGATGCTCAGCATGGCCACCAAGGCGAAGGAATCGGCCGAGCAGGGTGTGATGCCCCTGTCAGAGGCGATGGACAAGAGCCAGTCGGCGATGGAGCGGGCCCGCGCCAAGGCCATCCAGCTCGCCACAGACATGGGCATCCCGAAGGACCAGGCGAAGGCACTCGCCGATCAGATGGGCCTGGTGCCGGACACGGTCACCACGCTGATGACGACGACAGGTGTCCCGCAGGCCACAGCCGAGATCCTGGCACTGCGGGGGCAGTTGGAGAGCATCAAGCCGGGCAAGTCCATCCAGATCGACGCACCGACGCTTGAGGCCCGCACTCAGCTCGAAGCGCTGGGCTTCACCTTCCAGCGCATCCCCGGCAGCAAGAAGGTCTCCGTCACCGCGCCGACCGGCGGCGCCCGGGTCAACATCGCCGCCCTGGCGGCCGACATCGCTGCAGCGCCGGACAGGAAGAAGGTGACCGTCCAGGCCATCATCCAGAAGGCCGTCGGTGACCTGAAGGGCGTGCAGGACAAGGTCGCAGGGCTGAAGGACAAGAAGTCGATCACGGTCAACGCGCCCACGGCAACCGCCCAGAAAGCCCTGAAGGACCTCGGGTTCAAGATCGAGAACGTCGACAAGGGCGGCAAGAAGGTCAGCATCACCGCGCCGACCGGCACCCCGCTGTCGCAGGTTCAGCGCATTCAGGGTGCGATCAACGGCATGACCGGCAAGACCATCCACGTCACCGTGCAGTACAGCGAGTCCGGGAAGCCGGCGGTCGTCCGCACGCACGCGGACGGCGCCATCGTCCAGTACGCCAACGGCGGCATCCGTGCCGCGGCCCGCAGGATCCGCGCCTTCGCGGCCGGAGCCGAGCGGCACATTGCCCAGATCGGAAGACCGGGCGAAATACGCGTATGGAATGAACCGGAGACTCAGGGCGAGGCCTACATCCCCCTAGCCCCCGGGAAGCGCAAGCGCTCCGAGGCCATCCTGCAGCGCGTCGCGGAGATGTTCGGCGGCCAAGTCGTCTACTTCGCCCAAGGCGCCCTGCGCCAGTACTCATCCGGTGGGATGCGCGTGCACGCCACGACCCCGTCCGCCGGCCGGCCCCGGACCGCCACCGCGCCGGCCACCTCGGCGTCGCTCGTCGGTGGCGACCTGAACTTGACCATGACCAGCGCACCGATGAGTCCGAGCGCAGCTCTGGGCGACGCCATGTTCGAGCTGCGCCGGATACGACTGGGAGGTGCGTATGCCTCTGGCTGAGGGCGAGTGGAAGCTGTCGTACAGCGCGAACGGGGTCTACCCCGGCGCCAACTTCACCTTCGGGACCTGGCGCACGGGCTACTACCTGCTCGAACCGTTCGAGATCAAGAACGCCGACGTGACGAACAGCGATAGCGCGCTTCCCCGGGAAGACGGAGTCCGCTTCGGTCAGGACTTCACCAGCGGCGCCACCATCACGTTCGAGGTCGGTGTCGACACCGTCGACGACGGCACCACCGCGATGGCCCGGCACGGGGCCAACCTCGGCGCCGTGTCGGTCATGCAGCAGGCATGGGACGGCCGGGCAATCCGCGGGCACATGGCCACCCCCGCCGTGCTGTCGACGACGCAGGGAGGCCGGGCGAGGCGCTGGTTCGGGCGGCCCCGCCAGTGCGCGCCGGCCGCCTCCAAGCTGACCAGACAGGGATACACCCCCGTCGTCGCGAACTTCGCCACGTTGCACACCGGCAGCTTCGACGACGTCGAGCAGAGTGTGCGCGTGGACATGGCTCCACCGCCCCACCGCGGCATCAAGGGCCCGCTCAAGGCGCCACTGGCCATGGTCGGCGAGGGGGCGGTACGAACGCCCGGCGAGATCGTGGTGGGCGGCAACCGCCCTACGTGGCCGGTCATCAGCATCACGGGCCCCATCTCACAGCCGGTGTGCGAACTGGTGGGCCGCTGGAAGTTGCAGCTGGACCTCACTCTCAAGGTCGGGGAGAAGGTCGTCATCGACCCCCGGCCGTGGGTTCGTACAGTCCTCCGGGGCAGCGCGAGCGTGGCAGGGCAGATCACTCGGTCCTCGCCCCTGCTTGAGAACCTGCTCATCCCACCTGGCCGGCGGGACTTCGTACTGCGCGGCACCGACGCGACCGCCACGGCGTCCATGACCGTGGCGTGGCGCGACGCCTACGCCTACCTGTAGGGCGCGACGTAAGCACGCCGCGCCCGTGATCCTCCGCTGCCGCCAGGAGATCAACAGCAGGAGGAACAGATGGCATCGTGGGACAGCGTGCCGTGGTTTACCGAGGGGCAGGCGGAACACTCCACGGAGGTGGCGCGGCTGCTGGCCTATGCCGCTTTCGGCGGGGCGCAGGGCATCGTCGGCTCCGGGGACCTGGCCGTCAAGGCGCTGTCGTCGCCAGCGGCCCAGGTGCAGGTCCGCTCCGGGGCGTGCGCGATCCTCAACAGGGCCGCCGGGGCGACCTATCAGGCTTATGCGGGGCGCCTCCCGACGTCGGAGACGGTGAACGTCGCAGCCACCGGCGCTTCGGCTCGTTCGGATCTGGTCATCGCCCGGGTGGAGAATCCCTACTCGTATGGGGAGACCTGGCCCCTCCCGTCGGATCCCACGGTCGGCCCGTACATCTTCACGCGGGTCATCTCCAACGTGCCGAAGACGACGACGAGCGTTCGGCAGGTCCGCCCTACCGACTCGGCTATCACCCTGGCCCGCATCGACATCCCCGCGAACACGTCCGCGATCACGCAGGCGATGATCAAGGACTTGCGGACCATGGTCGGTCCCCGTCGGGAACGCGTGCTCTACACGGCGTTCCCCGGCTCTCTGTCGACGCTGGCCTACTCCGACAACAAGTGGCACAACTGGCCCGGTGCCGCCTCGTGGGACATCGACGTCCCGACCTGGGCGACCCGCGCCAAGCTGGTCATGACCTTCGCCGGCTTCCGCATGACGAAGAGCGACGTCTTCGCGCGGATGCAGACCAAGTTCGGCTCCCTGCTCGGCCAGGACACCTACATCGACGACGACTCCGGCAACAACACGCGCCGCTCCACCATCGTCCTCGCCGACAACTTCGCCGTCCCGAGCTCGATGCGCGGCACCACACGGACGCTGACTGTGCAGACGTACATGTACAAGAGCGAGACCGGCGACGTGTCGGTCGACGCCGGCACGTCGATCATCGCTGACGTGGAGTTCGTCGAGAGCCCGGACGAAGAGGAGGTGTGACCGGTGCCGGCCGGGTGGCGCTTCATCGCTCAGGATGCTCTCACCGAGGACGTGCTCGACTGGCAGGTGCCGTTCGCCCTGACGTCGAACCCCAAGCGCGACCTGTCCGGTCCTGGGGCGATGGCGGGGAAGATCGAACCGGAGTACGCCCGAATGATCGCCGCGGACGGGGAACCCATCCTGCGGGAGTGGGGCACCAAGCTCTATCTGGAGGTTGACGGCGCGATCCGGTGGGGTGGTCTGGTCACCAAGACCTCGTTCGACGGGGAGCAGGCCACGATCAACTGCGAGGGGTTCAGCAGCTACCCGCACGGCATCCCGTTCGAGTCCTACATCATCTCGGGCAAGAAGATCACTCCCAAAGACCCGTACGCGGGCAAGGACAAGAACCACGACGGCTACATCGACGGCTCCAACCCGAAGAAGAAGGTGCCTGCGGCACCCAAGCCCTACGGCGGGCCCCGGATCGACGTGTTCGACGCCTTCCGCACGATCTGGTCCCACGTCCAGACACGGCCGTACGGGAACGTCGGCCTGGTGCTGGACACGCACGACAAGGGGGAGCTGCTGGGCGCCAAGGACGGCAGCGACCCCTGGGAACTGGCCTGGTGGGACAACCCCGACTGTGGGCAGACCCTGGACAGCCTCGTCAACCAGTTCCAGTTCGACTGGATGGAGACGCACGCCTGGAAGGACTCGACGAGCAACACCATCACCCACCGGCTGAGGCTCGGCACTCCCCGACTCGGTCGCAAGCGGCCCGATCTCCGCTTCGCGCAGGGCGAGAACATCGTGGCCATAGCCAAGCCCGAGGGTATGGGCGACGACTACGCCAACGAGGTCGTCGTCCTGGGCAAGGGCGAGGGCCAGAAGATGAAGCGCGCCCAGGTCCACAACTACTCTCGGGCGGCCGGCCGACTGCGCCGGGTGGCCACCGTCACGGACAAGACGCTCTCCTCGGCTGACGCTCTCCGAAAGCGCGGGCAGGCGGAGCTCAACGGCCGCACAGCCGCCCTGCAGATCCCCGCCATCCAGATCATCGACCACCCCAACGCGAAGTTCGGCTCCTGGTCCCTCGGCGACGACATTCGAGTGCAGGTGCACGTACCGTGGGTCGGCGACATCGACGTGTGGCACCGCATCATCTCCGACGAGATCAGCGCGGACGGCTTCATCACCCTCACGCTGAAGCGCTCCGACAGCTTCCACTACTGATCAGGGCGCGACACTAACCACCCGGACGTCGACCATCCCGCGGCATGGTCAACTTCCTGGACACCGAGTCGGACGCCAAGCGCTTCGCTGCGCTGCTGGCCGACTACGACCGGCGGCTCCAGGCCCTTGAGCGCACCTCCAAGGCCGCGTACACCTCCATCGAGGGCGGGACCCTCGACATCTACACGGATGACGGGCAACTCGCCGGGTCGGTCGGCGTGCAGCCTGACGGCGGGATCGCCCTCGTCCCCGAGCCCGCGGCCGCCGCCCCACCGCCGACGCCCGGCGCCCCGACCGTGGCGTCGGCCCTGTCCGGCCTGACCGTCACCTGGGATGGCTGGTGGGACGACTCCAACGCTCCCCCGACGGACTTCGCGGCCATGCAGGTGCATGTCGGCGCGGCCTCCGACTTCACCCCCGACGTCACTACGCTCGCCGCGGCGATCATCGACGTCACCGGCGGCAGCGTCTCCCTTGCGCTGGAGGGATACGAAGAACGCTGGATACGCCTCGTCGCCCTGACCACCGCGGGCCTTGTCAGCGCCCCGTCGGCAGCCGTAGCGGGCAAGGCGCGGCAAGCCGTCGAGCAGGACCTGGTCGACGGGGTGGTCACCGAGGTCAAGCTCGCCGAGAACGCCGTCACCGAGGCGAAGATCGCGCTGGGCTCGGTCGGCACCGCAGCGCTCGCCGACGGCGCGGTCCTCGAGGAGAAGCTCGCCAAAGCCGCGGTCACCCTTGGAAAGATCGCCGACGGCGCTGTCACGATCAACGCCCTTGGCGGCGCGCTCTCCGACTCGGCAGCACAGCGCTACGTCGACACGATGAACGACCCGTCCGCCTGGACCGTGACGGAGAAGGGCACCAGCGCCACCTGGGAATTCCTCACCGGCGTCACGGACGCCCCGACCAGCCAGCGAGTAGGCCAGGCCACGGGCTACAACCGGCTGCAGGGCGCCACGGTCATCCCGTACGAACCGGGGGTGCTGTACCGGGTGAGCGCCCGGGTGCGCCTCAAGGCCGGGACCAGCGAGACGTTCTTTGTCGGCGTCGCCGGTATCGGCTCGGACGGCACGACGCTGATCAACCGCAACGGCATCGCAGGAAGCGGGAATTCCCACTACTACGTGGCCGCGTCAGGCAGAGCCATCACCCAGGCCGATGGCTGGGTACAGGTCGTCGGCTTCATCATGGGCCGGGCTGCGGCCGGCGCCAACGGCTCCGCAGGCCCGAACAACGACCCGCGCACGCCCGGTCTCGCCCACGCCGACGTCCGGTACATCTCGCCGTACGTCTGGCTCAACTACACCGGCATCGGCACGGCGTCGACCAACATCATGCAAGTCGACTCCGTGACGCTGGAGGCCCTGAAAACCGGCGTCGTCGACTCCATCAACATCGTCGCCGGAGCAGTCACTGCGGCCGCCATCGCGACCGACGCCGTCACCGCCGGGAAGGTCGCCGCCGACGCCATCTCCGCGCGGGAACTCAAGGCCGGGTCTGTTACCGCCTCCGAACTGGCGGCCGGGTCCGTCACCGCGCAGGCCGTCGCCGCAGGCTCCATCACCGCGGACAAGCTAACGATCGTCGGCAGCCCCAACGTGCTCGCCGACCCCTCGTTCGAGGGAGCCGGCGGCGCGGCCATCGCCGCGAAGCAGACGTTCCTCTCCCAGGACCTGACGTTCGGCAACGGGTCCCCGGCCTCCTTGAAGATCGAGGCCGTCTCCGCGACCGCCGCGTACCGATCGGCCGAACTGACCCTCCTTCCGGTCACGCCCGGGGACCAGCTCTACATCGCCACCGACTACTACCCGTCTTCGGACTGGGCCGGCGCCGAGATCAACATGCAAGTTCGCTGGGAGAAGGCGGACGGCACGATCCTCAGCTACGGCAAGCTGAGCACCACTGCCCCCGCCAAGGACGCTTGGGCCCGGTTCGCCGGCACCCTCACGGCTCCTGCCGACTCCGTACAGGGCCGCGTGCGGGTCGAGTCCAGCGCCGCCACGGCAGGTTCCGTGTGGTTCGACAACGCCGCCGTGCGCCCTGTTGTCCCCGGCGTGCAGATCGCGGACGGCGCGATCACCGCGCCGAAGATCCTCGCCGGGGCTATCACGACGGCGAAGCTCGACGCCCTGGCCGTGACTGCGGAGAAAATCGCCGCACTCGCAATCACGACGGACAAGCTCGCGGCCTTGGCGGTGACCGCGGACAAGCTCGCCGCGAACTCCGTGACGGCGACGAAGATCCTGGCCGGGTCCATCGACGCCACCCACGTCAAGGCGGGCTCGATCAGCGCGGACCGTCTGTCGCTGGGCACGGACGGAAACGTCATCGCCGACCCCAGCTTCGAGGGCGCCGTAACCGAGCAGCGGGTCGCCTCGAATCAGTGGTGGTCGATCGTCACCCCAGGAAACGGCACACCCCGGGCCCTGCAGGTGAATGCGTCCAACGCCGCGGTCGTCACCCGCTCCATGACCCTGGCCACGCTTCCCGCCGTCCCCGGTCAGAAGCTGTGGCTGAGCATCGACTACAACGCCTCCACCGACTGGAACGGCGTCCGCATCAGCGTCTTCGGGCAGTGGCTCGATGCGGCCGGGAACTCCCTCGGCTACAGCACGATGTCCACTGGCGACGGCCTCGCGGTCAAGGGCGCATGGACGTCCCTGAACGGGGTGCCGGAAACGGCCGCGCCCACCGGGGCCGTACAACTGCGGGTCGGCTGCTCCACCGTCGACTCCAGCGCGGGCACCCTCCAGTTCGACAACGCCTCATGCCGGATCGTCATGGCCTCCGGCGTCGCGGGCGCCCGCGCGGAGATCAGCCCTCGCGGTCTGCAGTTGTTCGACGACGCGGGCGACGAAGCCGTCTCCCTGGTCACCGGCCGCCCCAACTACCTGACCCTGGCCACCGGCGGCGTACCGGTCGCCACGATCGACCAGGACGGCGCGGCAGGCTTCCAGCGCATGGCCGTCGCCGAGAGCCTGTCCATCGGCGGATCCGACTTCCTGGACTACCTGGCGACCCTGCCGCGCGGCATCCAGGCGATCGACTACCAGGTCAGCAGCCGCTCCGCATCGGGCACTGAGATGGGGTTCGTGGAGCTCGCCGCGACGATCGACCCCACCCGCATGTACCGGTTCGTCTTCTGCGCCCGCGCGAACCCGTCCGCGGCCGGCGGTGAGCTGCAGATCCGGCTCCGTGACGGCGGCACCAGCGGGGCCGCGCCCACCATCACGTCCCCACAGAAGTACGTGTCGGTCACCCACATGCCGCTGGGCAACAGCTTCACCGCGCGCCTGGAGCACACCTGTGCAGGCTCCTCCCTGGGGGCCGGAACCCACCGCTTCCTGATCACGTTCACCAACGCCCTGGGCCCGTCCGGGCAGACGTGCACGATGTCCGGCGGCAGCAACAATCCGGGCTACTTCTACGTCGAGGACGCCGGGCCCGCCGTACCGGAGACCGGCGGCTACAACGACGGCGGCGGCACGACAGCCCCGCCGGTGCAGCAGTACACCAAGACGTACACGGCGGCCTGGTCCGGTTCCTACGCCAACCGCGGCTCCTACAACTCCTACTTCGGCAGCTCCTGCTACCAGGGCTACTACTCGTCGACCAACGGCACCCAGGCCGCCCTCATCGGTTTCCCGTCGGCGCTCGCCACTGACCTGTCCGGGGCGACGATCCAGAAGGCCGAGGTGTACCTGTACTTCGATCACTGGTACAGCAACGCCGGCGGCAAGGCGGTCATCAAGGCCCACAAGCACGCCTCCCGCCCATCGACCTTCTCGTGCGACGCCGAGTCCAAGACCATCTCGTGGGCCCGCAACGAGGGCAAATGGGTCGACATCACCAACGTTTTCGACTCGACGTCCTGGCGCGGCATCGCCTTGGACCCGAACTCGACGTCGTCGACGTACTACGGCCGGGCCCGAGGCTCGGGCCAGACCAACCCCCCGAAGCTCAAAATCACCTACACCAAGTGAGGACCGACCGATGCCCGCCCTCCCGCTGCCGCTGACCACTCTGTGCGCCCTGGCCTGCGAGCCCTCGTTACTGCCACGGGTCCGGATGGCCATCGCGGTCGTCGCCCAGGAGGTTTTTGCCGAGCCGCCGGCCACGCCTGGCTACCCGCTGAGGTGGAACCTCGCCAAGACGGTGCTTAGCCCCACCGAGGCGCAGGCCGCGGCCATGACGGTGGGCCTGGTGGTCTCGCCCAGCCTGCTCGCCGCCGCGGCGGCTGCGGGGACCACCGACCCGGCCGCCATGGCAGCAGCGATCACAGACGAGCAGCTCCTCGCCGCGGTCCGCCAGGGCTGGAACCCGGTCGCCGGCGTCAGCTTGGCCGACACCGCAGAGATGATGCAAGCGACGACGTAAGCCCTCTCGGTGGTGCAGCTTTCTGACGCGGGGAGCCGCGGGCCTACGGGCCCCGGCTCCCGCGCACCAATTTCCGTGTTCGAGGAGGGCGCCATGGACTGGCTTTCTTCCCTGGCGCCGGTCCTTGCCCCCATCTGCGCCATGGGTGGCGTCGTTACCGGAGCCTGGTTCAGCTACCGGCAGGTGAAGCGGCGCGGTGACGCCGACGAGCGGGTGGCCACCCTGCAGACGACGTCATCAGCGCAGGCCGCTGAGGGGCAGACGTACGTGGAGGCGATGAAGACGGTAACGGCCGGCTTCTCCTCCCTGCTCGACCAGCAGCGCGGGATGCTCGACCAGCAGAAGGTGCTCCTGGACCAGGAGCGCGCGATGCACGCCCAGACCGTCGAGCGCGTCGGCCTCCTAGAGGCCGGGCAGCTCGAACTGCAGCGGGAAGTGCGGCTCATGCAGGAGGAGCAGCGCCGGGATCGCCGCTGGAAGGCGGCCGCGCTCGAGTACATCCATTCCCTGTTGGACACGCTCCGCTCGCTGGGCCGTCCCGCTCCCGAGGCGCCGCCCGAGATCGCCGACGACATCACTCTTCCCCGCCAGTGAGCGCGCGACGGTAGGGCGCACGGCCCGGCAAGGTCCGTGCGTCCCACTCCCCGCACGCAAGGACTTGCCCATGAGCACCCTGCAGACCATCGCCACCGGATCCGGCGTCGGCGCCGTCCTCCCCTTGCTGACCGCAGTCGTCCAGCAGCCGTTCTGGAGCGCCCGGGTCAAGCGTATCGTCGCTGTCGTCGTCGCCGGGATCGCCGGCGTCGTGACCGTCGCGTCCACCGGCGGCCTCGACCAGTTCACCCACGGCGTCCCAACCCTCGCCACCATCGGCGCCGTCCTGGCCGCCTCTCAGGCCGCGCACGACCTGGTGTGGAAGCCCAGCGCGGTGACCGATGCGATCGAGTCGAAGACCGCCGTTTCACGGGCGGAAAACAGCTCGTGAGCGGGGAGAGCCGGCCGCGGCCGGTATGATCCGCGCAAGGTGGCCGTCTGGCCGCCGGACTCACCGTAGACGGGCAGCAGCCACGAGGGTTGATTGGCTCCTTGTCAGTGTGGCTCGATGACTGGCTACTGGCTGCGCGAACCGCGCGCACAGCGCTCGGGGCCGGGGAGGGCCCGCAGGCCCGATGATCCAGGCACGTGGTGGGTTCGGTCGCCAGGCGGCCACCTCTGCGCCCCTGGGGGCCACAGCCGCACGTTACGGAGGACGCATACATGCCGGCATCGGATCACGGGCCGAGCCGCGACGAGGTCGACGACGAGATCGAGTTCCTGACGCAGCTCAGCGACGAGGAGTTCGCGGCCGAGTTCGCCGCGCTCGTCCAGGAGGTGCCCGCCGATGAGCGCCAGGTGCCCCGGACAGTGACCGGTCTCGCGTTCCGCTCCGACGAGCTGTCCCGGCGCACGATGAAGGCGGCGAAGTCGCTGCACCGGGCGGCCGAGCAGTACCTGGTGCCCGTGGAGGGCGAGTCGCGGCGGGCCCACGAGAAGAGGCTCACGGACTTCCGTGCGGCCATGGAGCGTGAGCAGGCGCTGTTGCAGTTCGTGATGGACGCCTACCCCGCACGGCGGGGCCGCTTCCCCACCCGCCGGAACCCGCGTCGCCGTGCGGCCGAAGAGCTCGCGCGCCGACACCCGGAGGAGTTCCTGAAGCTGCTCCGCACGGAGGAAGAGCAGGACCGAGCTGCGCGGAAGAAGCCACGCGCGAAGGACGGTTCACCGCCCGGCGGGCAGTAACCGGCTGTAGCCGCACGCACGGCTTGTCGATCAAGGGCGCGTCCGCCGGGGCGTGCCCTTTGTGCTGTGCGCACGCGTGTCCGCGCTGCCGGGCGTGCGAGCGGGGCTGGCTCGCACGGTGGTGAGCGTGCGTCGGACCCGGCAGGGCGTGCGAGCGGGGCTGGCTCGCACGGTGGTGAGCGTGCGTCGGACCCGGCGGGGCGTGCGAGCGGGAATGGCGGAGGCGCCGTCGCGGGTGTGCACAGGTCGGCTGTCGCACGGCGCAACCGGTCGACTCAGCTCTTCGTGGCTCCACCGCCGTGCACGCCTGGATCCCCGTGCACGGCATCTTCGCGCAGTTCAAAGCAGTGCACGGGTGTGTGTGCACGCTCACGCTCGCGGGGTGCCGGGGGTGTGCGTGCGGGCGGCGGGGCGTGCGTGCGCCGTGGCGTGCACGTGTGCACGGGGTCCACCGCGTGCGTGCGCGAAGGGTCGTGCCGGGGTGTGCGGAGTGACGTGCGCGTGCGGCTCTGCCCTCGCCGGGCGTGCAGGTGTGCATGCGTCACGGCGTGCGGGAAGCGTGCGTGGGACCGAGTCGTGCACGCTCGGGGGTTGCAGTGTGTAAGCACAGCCAAGGCCTCGCGCACGGTTCTGCCGGGCGTGCGGCTTCCGGTCCGGCGTGCGAATGGCGTGACGTGACGTGACGCTCGCGGCGTGCGTGCGTGCGCGCGGCCGTGGGCCGGTGGGGCGTGCGGGCCGCGCGTCACGTCACGCCACGTCAGGAGGGAGCTTTGAGGATCTGGCAGTTGGCGAAGACGTCGTCGATGGTCATGCACGGTCCGTCGGGCGCCATCGCGTACGCGCTGATCGTAGCGGCTTCGCCGGCGGCGACGAGGGCTTCCTTCACGGCGGGGCGGGCGCCCTTCACGAACTCGGTGAGGTCGTACGTGGTGATGTCCTCGGTGCGTCCGCTCGCGGGCATGATGTCGGCCAGGTGCTCGTGCTTGCCGATGACCAGCACGCGGGCCTGGTACTCGGCTTCCTTTTCGACGGCTTCCCGGACGCGCTCGGCTTGCTGCTGCTGCCGGGTCTTCTGTCGGGGCGCTGCCTTCGTGGTGGCTGGCTTCGCCGACCTGGGCTCGTCCCCCGGGGCTGCCCTCTCCGGCGCAGGGGCGGATCGGGACGCGGGCGGAGTGCTCGTCGGCGGCTCGGTCGGTTTCTGCCTCTCGTCGCTCGCCTGGTGGGTCGTACCGGCGCTGCTGTCGTTCTGTGGCGGGGTGCCTCCGGTGTCGCTGCGCTCGGGCTGGGGCGGCCTGCCTGGGGTGCCAGTCCCGCTGGTGGACGCGGTCCGGTTCAGGTCGGCGAGCAGGTTGGTGATCGCCGTGTTGGCGTCGACGTGGCCCCACAGCTTCGTGGGGATCGTGACGCGCTGCAGGATCGTCGCAGTGTAGGCCGTGCGCACCATCAGCAGAGCCCGGCGGGGGTCGCTGCCGTCGCGGAGAGCCTGGGCGATGTGCTGGCCGACGTCCTGGGGGGTGGGCACGGTGCCCTCGGTGGCGTGCCGCCGCATCTCGGCAGCAGCCGCGTTGGCTGCGACGCGCTGCTCGGCTTCACGCTCGAACTCGTGAAGGCCCGCTTCCGGCTGCGGCTCGACGAACGGGGCGGGCGGCACGCTGATGTTCCGCTCCATCCCGAGGTCGCGCATCAGGGCATCGAGCGTCAGCCCCGGCCGGGTGCGTTCCTCGTCGGGAGCGAGTTGCATGACAAGGGAGCGCACCGCGGTGAGTGTGGGACGCCGGTAGGAGCGGAGTTGCAGGACCACGGTGGCGTCGTAGGGGAGGCTGCGTTCGGACTTGACCTTCCACGTCCGGTTGCGGGTGGGGTTGCCCTGGGCGTCGAACTCCGTGACCTCGTCGAGTCGGCAGCAGACGATGACCGGGCCGTCGTGCCGTCGCAGGGTGTTGATGACGAGGCGCCACCGGTCCTTGGCCCGGTTCCAGAGGCTGTGTCCGATGACGACGTCGTCGTCCGCGCTCGGCCCCTGCCGGTTGTACTTGGCCGCCTTCTCTGCGGCGCGGCTGCGGGCGATGATGTCGGCTTCGTCCTGCAGGAGCTCCCACAGGATGGTGCCGGAGTCCAGGACGATCGCGTTCGGCTTGTTCGGGTCGGCCCGGGGTTCGGCGACGGCCTTGCGGACGGTGTTGAGGAGACCTCGGTACGTGCCGTCCTGCTCGTCCTCGATGTCGAAGTCGGCGATCTGGCCGAAGCTGTCGACGTCGCTCTCGCCAATGGGGATCCAGATGAGCCGGCCGATCAGGTCCGAGTTGGCGAACTCGGCGCACATGTGGGACTTGCCGGTCTTCTCGGCCCCGGCGACCACGACCAGGGGCCAGCCGATCCGGCCGTTGGGTTTTCTGGTCTGCAGGCGTGTCGGAGGTGCGGGTGCGGTGGTTGGAGCCATTGCGCCTTCCCTGATCTTGGCGTGTGTGCATCGCCTGGCTTCGCTGTGACCGGGCGATGGTGCGGGGCGCAGGGGGTTAACCTCTCCCCCAGCATCCGAGCTGTACGTTTTTCTAGTATAGCTGAACTGGGCGAGACGGGAGGGCTGGGGGAGCGCAAAAACGCCGGTGGCCCGCCTCCTGACTGCAGGAGACGGGCCACCGGGAAGCGGAGTACTCAGGCCCCTTGGGTGAGCTGCACCAGCCACTCAGGGACGTTGTGGTTGTCGGTCTCAGCCAGGTAGCGGCTGATGAGTCGCACGCGCATCCGCGACCCCTGGCTCCGGTCCCGCCCGATCATCTGCCCGATGCTCGTGCCGCTCAGGTCGCCCCTCGGCTTCAGGCGGTCATCATCGCCAGCGTCGAGCGCCTGCTTGATCTTCTCGTAGACCTGGTCCTCGCTGAGAACGCCGGTCGTGGCGGCCTCGCCGGGGGACGGGGCCGGCTTCTTGGCCTCATCGACAGGAGGGACAGGCGACTTGGGCGCCGGGTCCGGCACGGTCGCGCGGACGGTGGGGCGCGGCGTCTGCGCTGCGGCCGGGGCGGGGACGGCAGCCTTACGCCGGCGGCCGCGCGGCTCGTCCTGGACGGCGGTGGTCTGCTTGGTGCCGTCCTCGTCAACCCAGTCGGCTCCCGCGCCGTACTTGCGGAGGAAGCCGCTCACGTGGAAGCCGAAGGTGCCGCCGAGCGGGACCGCGGCCGCGAACGCCGCGCCAAGGCCCATGACCTCGCCCTGGTAGTCCGTGAGGAACTCGGGCATGCCGCCGTCGGTGAAGGCCTCACCCATGGTGAAGACGGCGTGCCCCACGTTCGCGGTCATCGCCAGCATGAGCATGAAGGTGAAGATGGCCCACAGGCTCCCGTAGTAGCCGCCCTTGGAACCGTCGTCGTTCGTGCGCCGGGTCGACGATGCGGCGTCGCCGATGATGGCGACCAGCAACTCGAAGGAGACCGCGACGAGCCAGGCGGCTGCGGTGGGGAAGCCGATGATGGTGCAGGCCCACCGAATTGAGGTGATGGAGGCCAGCATGAGGCCGAGCGACGCGTAGAAGACGGCCCGCTGCTGGTTGTCGTTCCACTTCTTGGCCCTGCGCTCGCCGATGGTCACGATGGGACTGGCCTGTGCGGACGCCACTGATCACTCCTTCTGCGGTGTTGCTCCGGAGGCTCGCTGTGACTCCCGGAGTCGTTGGACACCATAGAACAGAATGACCTTGGTCCGCCCGGGTCGTGCGCTGACGGCCGCTCAGCCCCAGGTGACGGCAGGCTCGTCATCCTCAGCCTCTCCCCAGTTCACCGGGCAACGCCGGTCGTCGCCGAGCATCTCGAACAGGCCAGCGCCTCCAGCCAGGCGGGAGAAGAACCGCGACCCGACGGTAGCGATGATGCGTTCGCTCGTGAGGTTCGTGGCGGCCAGGGTGGGCAGGCCAGCCGCTCGGCGGGCGTCAACGAGATGTTCCGACTGCGTACGCGCCCAGTCGCTCGGGTTGTCCATGCCGCTGCACACCTCGTCCAGGATCAGGAGCTGCGTCTTGTCCGTGGTGTACAGCTCGACGACTTCCTGCTCCGTGTAACCGGCCGGGGCCCGGTTGGGGCGCAGCCACTCCAGGTATTGCGTGTGCTTGAGGTAGCGCGTCCGCAGGCCGCTCTGCACGGCGTAGTTGCCGGCCGCGATGATGGCGGTGGTCTTGCCGGAGCCCGTGTTGCCGTAGGCGATGGCGTTCAGTTTCGGTGGGGCGACGCTCTTCTTTATCGCCCAGGACAGTGCGGTGACGTAGTCACGCAACCGGTCGCGGTGCTGTTCC
The DNA here is from genome assembly GCF_032598905.1 of Streptomyces sp. 11x1. Classification (NCBI taxonomy): domain Bacteria; kingdom Bacillati; phylum Actinomycetota; class Actinomycetes; order Kitasatosporales; family Streptomycetaceae; genus Streptomyces; species Streptomyces sp. 11x1. Next base: position 126,118 of record NZ_CP122459.1, read on the forward strand.
GCCGCGTCGAGCCGGTTCAGCGTCCAGTGGGCGTAACTGTCGTGGCTGGCGAGCCGCAGGGACGTGTTCCAGGCCTTCTGTCGTACGGCCGCGTATCCGTCGTCCAGCGCCTCATCGGCGAGTTCGTCCGGGAGGGGCTTGAAGCCGGTGGTGTCGAGCGTCCCCGACCTAAGGTCACGGAGGGCCTGGCGCATCGCCGCGACCGCGGGAACCATGCCTCGCGCCGGGTACTGGGTGTCGGTGGGGGGCACGTCGCTGCTCCTTGGGGACGAGTGGTCGGCGGTCATGCTGAGTCGGCGAGTCCGCGCAGCCCGAACTCGTCCTCTTCAGCGGGCTTCGCAGGCCGAGGCTGACCGGTCTTCTGCTGTTTCCGGGCGCCCCAGGTCGCATCGTCGTTGTAGGCGGGGGCGCGGCCCGTTCCGCCAGCGCGCGGGCGGTTGACGCTCACGCCGGCCGCAGCGGCGCACGCGTCCTCGAACTGCTGCCGCGAGGGGAAGGCTCGACCGCCGTCTTCCAGTGCCTTGGCGATGGTTCCGGGGGCGTAGTTGGCCTTGAGGGCGTTGAGGATCAGCGTCCGGGTGGCGTGATACGCGCTGGACTTATTGCCGACGTAAGGGGCCATCTTCTTGAGGGTGACGAGTTCAGCGAGACGGCCTGGCTTCGGGTTCGGGTTCTCCTTGGTCTTCCGCTGGCCCCACCACCATTCCGCGCCCGCGGTGGCCTTGTCCTCCAGGGCCTGCTCCTCGGGCGACTTCTCGGCCTTCTTCCGCGTCTTGCGGGTCTTCGGCTCGGGGGGTGCCGCCGGAGTGCTCGCGGCGTCGTCGGTCTCGGGGGCCGTTGTCGGCTCGACGGCAGGCTTGGGGGCCGGGCTGGGCGCCTCTGCCTGCGCGGTGGGCTTCTTCCCCCGGAGGAGGTCCTCGTGGGCAGCGGACCACTGGTCCAGGTCCATGGGGCCGGTATAACCGTCCGGCGGGACCATGTGGATGGTGTAGACGCACCGCTGCCGCATCTTGCCCTGGTAGCGCTGCTTCTCGACGTCGATCGCGCCGAGCGCTTCAAGCTGCTCAACGTACTGGGTGAGCGACTGCACTCGGCTCAGCCCAAGGCGTGCAGCGAGAGACTTCTGCGAGGGCCAGACCAAGCTGTCGCCACGGGACCTGTTCAGGTGCATCACGAGCTGCACGTACAGGGCCTGCGCCTGGGGCTTGATGCCGTCAGCGAGAAACACCCAGTTGGGCACCTGCGTGAACTGCACGTCGGGCATGCGTCCCGCTCGGAATTCCAGCTCTGGGGCGAGGTCGTCGAGCTCCTGGAGCGAGCCGGTAGCGGCGGTCATCGGGTGCCGTCCTTGAGCCGGTACGACGTCGTGGTCGTCTTCCGACCGTCGATGTTGGCGTAGCGGCGGTCGCGTTCGATGAGGCCTGCCCTGTCCAGGGCGCGCGCGGACTGCCGGATCTGGTGGGTGGTCATCAGGGTGGCGTCGGCGAGGGCGTGGCAAGTGCGCCATCCGGCCTCGTCGGTATCGACGAGGAGGTGGATGGCGACGACCCAGGCGTGGGCCGGGACGCCGGCGCTGCGCAGACGGGTGTGGACTGCGGACGGGATGGTGATGGCGTTCATGGGTTCCTCGGGAGGGGCGGCCCGGCCGGGGGGGGTGGCGGGCCCCCCGAAGCGTGGGGAGGGCGGCTACTGCGCGGCTTCGACCGCGTCCTCGGGCGCGGGAAGCAGGGCGCGCAGGTCGACCGCGAACTGGCCGCTCCGCAGCATCTCGCCGAGCTTGGCGAACGCGTCGGGGCTGGGCTTCTGCGTGACGCTGGACGGCGGCGGCGCCTTCTGTAGCTTCACTCCCGGGATGACTTCACCGGTCTTGGTGACGGCGACCTGGTTCGCCTCGTCCCATGTGGCGTACCTGAGCGTCGCGTTCTTCCACGTGGGGTCGACGATGAACTTCCACGTGCCGTGGTTGTCGCGCTCGGCCCACGAGGTGAACGCCTGCTCGTCGTCGATGATCAGCTTGTCCTTCGGCTCGGCGACGGTACGCGAGCCGAGCACCAGGTCACCGAACTTCGGCTTGACCGTGGTGGTGTCCTTCTCGGCGTACTCGGCGAGGCGCGCGGCGTCGGCGGCCGAAAGGAGGTCCTCGTAGCGCTCGTCGACGACGCTCTTGATGAAGCGCATCAGCAGGGCGTCGCGGTCGAGGTTGCCCGTCTCGACGACGTCCGCGACGGTCGCGCTGTCCTGGCTCATGTGTGTCCTTCCCCCCAGGTTCGCTGTGTCCCGGGGTGTAAGGGTGAGGTGGTGCCCATGGCCCGGTGCTGCGATGACAGCCCTTCAGACGCGGCAGGCATGCCATTCGTTACACCAGTCCCCGGCGACTGAATCGCCGTTGGCTTGAGTACGTGAACCATACAGTACGGATGTGCCGGACGTCGATCACCCGGCAGCACGCGACGCAAGCCGATCTGCCTCCCTACGGTCTGCGGCGGTCACCACGACTGTGCGCCGTGCACACGCGCAGCACCGGGTGACCCCGGTTCGGCCTTTCCGGAACAGGACGGCCCGGCCCGGCGGCACGACACGGTCCGGCCATGACGGCATGCCCCGTCCAGCGAGACACCGGGGCGCCGCGGTAGAAGTCCGCGGGCTCGCTGACCGTGCCACTGCCGCCGGGGAAACCTCCACCGCGTCACCGAGGGGTCCCATGAGCACGATCGCCGCGCCGCGCTACACGTCGTACGTCCCGCTCACCGACCTCACGCCCAGCCCCGGCAACCCCAAGCGGCACGAGATCGAGCGGATCATCGAGTCGATCGAGACGCACGGCTTCCTCGACCAGGGCATCGTCGACGAGCGCACCGGGCTGATCATCGGCGGTCACGGTCGGCGCGAGGCCCTGATAGAGATGCAGGCCCGCCGCGGCGCGCGCCTGCCCGACGGCCTGCTCATCGACGACGACGGCGGTTGGCTCGTCCCTGTCCAGCGCGGATGGTCCTCGCGCAACGACCTCGAAGCCAAAGCGGTGATCATCAAGCTCAACCGGCTCACCGAGGCGGCCGGCTGGGACTCCCGCTCGCTCGCGGAGTACCTCGAAGAGCTCGCCACCGGCGACGCGGCCCTGTTCGACTCGCTGAACTACAGCGACGACGAGATGGAACAACTCCTGCGCCAAGTCGACCCCGAGTCGCTGCCCGGCGGTTCGCCGGACGCCGACGAACTCCAGGACCTCGGCGGGACGGGCGGAGACTTCGCCGACAGCGGCGACAACGACCGGGCCCGAACCGTGTGCTGCCCCGCCTGCGGAGAGCCGTTCACGCCCGGACAGTAGACCCGCCCGATTCGTACGTTCTCGCCATGCCCCGTCGAAAGCCGCGCCGGCCGCCCCGCATCCCGGCCGTCATGCTGCGCCCACGCCTGATGACCGACCAGGTCATCGAACGGCTCGTGGAAGGCAGCCGCATGGGCCTGTCCCTCGGCAACGCGGCCGAATTCGCCGGGATCTCCCGCCGCACCCTCACCTACTGGCTCACCCGCGGCCGCGACCAGGCCCTCGCCATCAGTGCAGGCCAGACTCCCGAAGCGGCGGAAGTCCCGTACGTCGACCTGTTCGACAAGGTCACCAGTGCCCGCGCACAGGCAGCGGCCCGCGCCATGGCGCAGATCCAGCGCGCTGGGGCCGGCGGCGCCGTTCTGGAAGAGGTCACCCGGAAGTTCCGCGACTCGGTCACGGGCCAGATCGTCGAAGAGACCACCGTCAAGCGGCAGGTGCCCGACTGGAAGGCCTCCGCCTGGTACCTCACCCACCAGCACGGATCTGACTACGTCGAGGGCTACGGCCTGGACGCGGAACTCGCCCCTGAAGACGACGGCGAGGAGCAGGTGGAGGCGGACCTCGAAGGCCTCGCGCAGCGCCTGGCCGTCACTCTGCACGCGGTCGAGTACCCGCCCGAGATCGAGCAGCTGGACGACGACGTCGTGGACGCCGACATCGTCGAATGAGCACGCGACGCTAACCGGTCGCGCCCGGCACGGTGCTGCCTTCCCGATCACCCGTCACCGGAGGCACAGCACCCCATGAAGATCATCTCTCGCGCCGCCTGGGGCGCGAAGGCCTGGAACGGCACCCCGGCGTCCGTTCCGCTGTCGGCGCGCACCGAGTTCTTCGTCCACTATGACGGCGGCGCGCACATCACCCGCACCGGCTACGCGATCATGCGGGCCATCGAGGCGGAGCACCTGGGTAACGGCTGGTCCGGCGTCGGTTACAACTTCGTCGTCGACCAGGCCGGCAACGTCTACGAGGGCCGCGGCTGGGGCCTGCAGGGCGCCCACTGCCCCAACCACAACATCAGCGGCATCGGCGTCCAGATCGCCATTGGCGGCGACCAGGAGCCCAGCGCCAAGGCCCTCGCCGCGTGCCGCGCCCTGCACGAGGAGGCGTGCCGGAAGATGGGCCGCACCCTCGCCAAGCGCGGGCACCGGGACGGGATCGCCACCTCCTGCCCCGGCACCAAGCTCTACGCGTGGGTCAAGGCGGGCATGCCCGCCGGTGACTACCAGCCGGCCCCGGACCCGGGCGGCTCCCTCCCGAACGGCGGGTCCTCCAGCGCCCCTCGCTACCAGGTCACCATCAACGGGCTGACGTACGGCTACGGCGCCAAGGGCGACCACGTCACCCAGGTCGGCAAGGCCCTGGTCAAGGCCGGGTTCGGCAAGCACTACACGAGCGGTCCGGGCCCGACCTGGACGGACGCCGACACCGAGAACTACCGCGACTACCAGAAGTCCCTCGGTCTCAGCGGCGACGACGCGGACGGCGTGCCCGGCGAGGCGTCGCTGAAGAAGCTGCTCGGCACCCTCCCGGGGAATGCCGCCCCGAAGCCGACGCCCCCCTTCCCGGGCAGCGACGCATTCGGCCCCGGCAAGAGCAACGCGCACATCACCGCCCTCGGCAAGCAGCTGGTGAAGAAGGGCTTCGGCAAGCACTACACCTCACGGCCCGGTCCGAGGTGGTCGGATGCCGACCGCAAGAACGTCCGCGACTTCCAGCTCTCGCGCAAGGAGCTGGCCGGTGACGCGGACGGCCTGCCCGGCCCGCTCACCTGGAAGCTGCTCTTCTCCTAGCCCCGGGCCCACCGGCCGGCCCGGCAGGTCCGGGCCGGCCCCTGCAGGAAGGATCCCGCCGTGGCAGGCGAGACCGTAATCACCGTCGTCGGCAACCTCGTCGACGACCCAGAACTCCGCTTCACTCCCGCCGGGGCGCCGGTGGCGAAGTTCCGCGTCGCCTCCACCCCGCGAGTGTTCGACCGTCAGACCAACGAGTGGAAGGACGGCGAGAGCCTGTTCCTGACCTGCTCGGTCTGGCGTCAGGCGGCGGAGAACGTCGCCGAGTCGCTCCAGCGAGGCA